>CAZPUI010000014.1:0-20202 GCA_964589695.1 uncultured Solibacteraceae bacterium
GAACGCTGGGGTGCGCGCCGGCGTGGAGGGCGTAGAGGCCCTCGCGGGGGGGGGGGCAGGGAACCTGGATCGTCGGGCCTCTCCGGCGGTACGGTTTGGGGGTGGGGGGGGCCCGGTAGCGGCCTTGTTTGCGGCACAGGATCCAGTAGGGGTCATCCACGTTCAAGGCGCGGCTGGGCTTCGGGGCCAGGGGCTCCAGGGGGGTCATGGGGACGCCCGTCGCGATCACCCGGTAGCCCTTGGCCGTGGCGTAGAGCCGGAAACCTAGATCCGGGTGCCGCTGGGCCAGTTCCCCGAGCACCTTCTTCATGCGGGCGAGCTTCCACTCGGGGGTCTTCCGGGCGAAGAGATCCCAGAAGGTGGTGGGAGGCTCGTCCACATCGAACATGGGCAGGGTGGCCGCATTGAGGACATGGGCTCCGTAGCGGTTGCGGGTGACCACGGCATCCTCCGCCCAGGTCTCCAGCACGGCTTCCTTGATATCGACTTCATAGTCATCGGGCCTGGCTTGGCCCTGGATCTTCTCCTGGACCCACTGAATCCGGCGTGCGGCCTCGTGGTGGGCATCGGCCTCGCTGACATTGCTCCCCGACAGGACCGTGATGGACTGGGGCCCTTCCTCGAGGAGCAGGGTTCCCTGGACCTTGGCCCAGAATCGATAGGTGCGCATGGATGGGCTCCTGGGAAGGGCTAACCCCGGCGTTGGGGCCAGTCGGAGAAGGCCAGCATGATGATGAGGATCAAGGTGCCGATGCCGGGAACCAGGTTGAGGAGGGCCAGGGGGCCCGCGAACCCGGCCTTGGTGAGGATCCGCCACCAGCAGTAGATGACGAAGGCCGAGACCGCCAGGCTCAGGAACACGACGAAGAGGATGGCCACGCAGCCCAACCCGGCCAGGCCGGCGGCGGCACGTTCCACGTTGCGGTCCTGGAGCAGGGCCAGGGACAGGAGGTTCAGCATGGGAGACTCCGGGGTTGTGGGGACATCTTGGCAGAGGGACAGGCCCTGCGGGAGGTGGGTTTCCCATCCTTCGAGCCGCGCGCACGGGTGGGATTCCGATTAGAAGTGCGTGCCCCATCCCAAGGACACCCGTGTCTCGCCCTGGCCCCAGGCCCTTCGGTGCAGGGCCTTCAGCGAAATTCCACCATCCCATCGACCTGCCAGGCCGACCTCCGTGGAAGTCCCCGGTCGGCCCGCGAGCCAGGAGGTGTGTCGGAGATGGGCCTTCCACCGCACACGGGGGGAGGATTGGAGGAGGCAACCCGTCTCCAGGCCCACGCCCACGGCACCTCCAGGGGCACCGCGAAGGCTGCGGGCCTCGCCTTGCACCAGTCCGTAGCACGCAACGCTGGGTTTCCCATAGGTCAAGCCCACGCCCGCACCGAAGGTTCCCTGGCCACCTCCGGTCGCCTCATACCCAGCCTGGATCCGCCAGGAGAGAGGCTTGTGCCAGGGGCGGCGGGGTCGGAAGGAGGCGAGGCTGAAGAGGGTGCTATCCGCCACCTCGGGGCTCTGACCCTTCCGCCAGCGAAGACCGAGGTCCAGGAGGGTAAGTTCAAGCCCCGAGGCGGAACCCAGGGGCGGATCCAGCAGGGCGTGGAAGGTCGGGCGCCATCGGCATTCCAGGTAGATTCCCGCCGCATCCCGAGCCAGCCCGAGCTGGGCGTACTGGCCTCCATGGGCCAGGTGGGGCTGGGGTGGCGGGGGGGGAGGTGGTGCGGGGGGTAGGATGCCCAGCTCGCTGCGGGCCTTCAGGAGCAGCAGTTGACGGGCCGCGTAGTTCTCCTGGGTGATCTCGCCCCGCAGGATGCGCGATTGCAGTTCCAGGCTGGCCACGTCCAGCAGGGTGGCGCTGCCTTGGGGCGCGTCGGTGCCATGGGCCATGTCCAGGGCCTTGGTCACCTCTGCCCTGGTCAGCTGTTGGGCCAGGGCCTGCAGGCGAGCGTCGTGGGAAGGCCTCCAACGCCCCTCCTTCAACAGTCCCTTCCGCCCCAGGATGCGTACCGTTTCCAGGGGCGGCACCCAGGGGGGCAGGTCCGACAACAGATCCCGCTCAGGACACACCGCCTGGATGGCCTGGAGCAGGTGGTAGGAGCAGTTGCGCGAGGTGAAGTAGTAGGGGGTTTTGAGCTCCCGCAACTCCCAGAGATGCATGAGGAGTTTGCGCACCTGTGCCTCCTCGAGGTCGAGGGGGTATTCCCAGAGATCACGATGGGCGAGCACGGTGTATTCCTTCACCTTCTCCACATAGGGGCTCCAGGTGAAGCTGCCCATGAAGCCTCCCGTCAGGCCCTTCACCGCCCTTGAAATCCCCGAAGTATCGCCGCTGTCCGCGGCAAAGTTCACCGCAGGTTGGAGCAGTTCGGCCCCCTGGACACCCTGCACCACGAGGAACGTGTGGCCGAACATGGAGGCCGAAGAACCCAGGCTGGCGTCCGCGAAGACCACCAGGGCCCGGCGGGGTTGGAGGTTCTGGAAAAAGGCCTCGAAGGCAGGACTGCTGCCGGACTGATATGAACGAGGGGGAAGCCACGCATGCGTGGCTTCCTGCTCACCTTCGGTTCGCGAAGTCCCCCCTCGTGCTCCCCCACGTGGTATCTCGGCAAAGCCGAGACACCACGTCTGATCCATCCGCGCCAGCAGCCACGTGGCGCGCAGGGGGAAACGGTCGATGACCGCCTGTCGATCGGGGCCTTCCAGGGCCCGCCGCAGGGCCGTGAGCTCCCGGGCAGGGTTCATGGATGGATCCAGAAAGAACCGCGGATCCCCCATGGTGGAGCGCTCCGCCTTGGGGGGGACATGGAGCAAGGCCCGCCATTGGGGATCGGCGGCAAGGTCCGGCGCTTGGGCCATCAGCGCCACCGCGGACAGCAGTCCAAGTCCCCAGGCCCTCACCATGCCGTTTGGGAATCCCTCAGGGCCACCAGGCGCGCGGCCACCTGCGGGTGGGTCACCCCTGGGACATCGAAGACCTTGGCAAAGGAGGCCTGGAAGGTCCGGGCGGCGGAGGCTCGGTGCTCCGAGGGCACCTCCAGAAGGCCCATCACGCAGTCCAGGTGCTCGCCGCGGCCGATGGCCACGTCCTGGGCCACCGCGTCCATCTGGTGCTGAAGGAAGGCGGTCAGGCGGCGCCGGGAGCGTTCCGTGCGCCCCTCGTGGGCTTCGGTGGTGGCGTCCGTGCTGGCATTACAGGTGGCTTGCGTGGTGGATTCGAGGCTCCGCTGGCTGGATTCCTCGGTGGATTCATCGCAACAAGCCTTCAGTGCGCTCGGCGGAGGTTGTTGGAGACCCATCCCCAGGGCCAGACCCGGTTTGTTGATGGTCGGCGCAAGGGCAGTTGCCAAAAACAGGGCGATCCACATGAAGGTCTCCTCTCGTATCTTGAGCCTGGGGTGCCTCGCTGAGCGGAAGCTTAAGCCATCGGAAGGCCTTCAAAGGTGTTCAAGATACTGATCTCGAAACGGACTCGGCGTGGCCAAGGCCTGACCAAAAGATATCCCGTATCCGTTCAGGGGGAGGTATGAACTCTCGCGCGATTCCTGACACCGTTCAGTCCCGATTGGGAAGGAGCATGGCTGTCTGCATAGTGCCTATCTCTGTTTATCGCTGTTCATCGCTGGCAAGCGCTTTTTGGGTTCTCAATCTGGCAGCCATCGTTCGTGGTGTTCAGCTCAGCTTACGTACCACCGAAAAACAACATGGCCAGCGATGAACGGCGAGAAAACAGCGATGTTAAGCAGAAGCATGTGGGTTGGTGCTGGGACCTGAACGGTAACGATATCCCAAGGCCGTCGCGCAGCGTCTCCTCCGTTTCCATCCTGTTTTAAATCTTGAAAATTTGGAGTTTGCCGCGCGAGTCGACTTCAATGCTGCGCTCGAAATGCACGAAATGGAAGGTTGGCGACTCCAGGGCGGGTTGGACGGAGCGATGGGAAAGGAGAGGGGAGGCATGGCTTTCGGGCTCCATCTTCAAAGCCCCCCGTGCCCTCCCTCCATGGGAATCCCACTTCGGTGGCTCAGCTCCTCCACGAGGGCCCGGGTGGCCACCACGGGGAAGCTTCGGCCATCCGTGCATTCCAGGTGCCAGCGGATCCCATTCCGGGTCCAGATCCGGCGAACCTGGGCCGGGGGAAGGGTGATGGGCCGGGAGGGGTGGGGCAGTTCCAGGACATGGGCCTCCAGGCGCAGGGTCGGGTGATGACGGTAGAAGCGGTTGGAACGGAGGGTGATGGCTCCGAGGACCAGGACGGGAAGCCCGAGCAGGCAAATCCAGGATTCCAGGACGATGCCGATGACCAGGATCGCGATCCCCAGGCCCAGGGCTGTGAGGGCGGCGTCCCACTCCTCCCAGAGGAGTTTCTCGCCCTTGTAGATCGTGAAAGGTGCAGGGGTTGGTGCCGTGGCAGGCTGCATGAAAACGAGCCTACCGGACACAGGGTGACCCCTCAGCCCCTTGGGCTGGAACACCGGAAAACACGGCCTACCCGCGGATAGGCCCGGGCCAAGGGTATGGCCGCCAGGGGGAGGAACCAGGTCGAGCGCACGGGTCGAAATCCCAGGAAATCCCGCGGATCGTCCCAAAGATCCGCCGTCCATCCCAGCGTGGTGCTGGGGGCGGGGCGTGTGCCATAGCCTTTTCGTTCAGGAGGCCCCGCAATGAAAATGCTATCCATCAAATCCAATCTCAACTGCGCCTGTGTGCTGATGCTGGTGGGCTGCTCAGGAGGAGGCTCGGAAACCCCCAAACCGTCCTCGGACCCCATTCCTGGCAATCCGAGCATTCAATTCTCCGTGACGGATGTATCGACCAAGGGCGGCGGTAATGGCGCCATCCAAGCGACCATCACCGGTGGAACCAGTCCGTATGTCTATGCATGGTCCACCGGTGCCTCCACCAAGGACCTGGGCAACCTTCGTTCCGGTGCCTACTCCTTGACGGTCACGGACGCGAATCACCGAAGTGCCACCAAGAAGGTTGCCGTCGTGGATCCATCCCAGGCCAAGGATCTGGATGCCAATATCTACGAAACTGTGGTCCTGGGGACACAGACCTGGCTGGCCTCCAATTTCCGCTGCACCCAGACTCCGGCAGGGGGCCCGATCGAAGTGGGTTCAGATGTCCAGGGTGGAAGCACGGCCCCACGCGTGTATTCCTTTGTGCAGGCAGGTGGCGCTGGCCTCGAAGCCAACCCCGTGCTGTACAACTGGCCCGGCGCTCAGGCCGCCTGTCTCTCTGGCTGGCATATTCCAACGGAACAGGAGTGGCTTGCACTCCTGGCCTACCTCGCGGTGGATGGCCAAGGTGGAGCTGGGACCAATACCGCAGCGAAGACAAGGGGATCTGCCAGCCCGTCGGGATTCAATGGGCTGTACTCGGGGATTTGGGATGCTGGTACCTTTTTCGACAAGGGAGCCTATGCTGCATTCTGGACAGCAACGGAATACCCAAACGATTCCCGGGACATGTGGGAATTTAAACTCGACTCGCAGGCCTGGTCGAAGATTGCCTTCGATAAGCGCTGTGCCTTTTCCTTGAGGCTGATCAAGAATTGACCTTTCTCCGGAAGACCTTCACCCTTCGCGGATGGTTGCTGATTGCGCTACTGCTCCTGGTCCTTGGCGCGTTTTCTTCCACTGAGGCCTATTTCGCTAGGCTCGGGCGGCGTGGAGCCCTGCCTTGGTGGAAAATGCTGGCCGACGGGAGTTCTCCATGGCTCGCATGGAGCCTGCTGGCTCCAGTCATTTTTTATGCAGCTCGGCGCTTCGGTTATGAGGACACCGGGAGAATTCGCACAGTCCTGATTCACCTGCTGATTGGCTGCATCCTTGCCCCCATTTATGTCTTCCTGAACCTTGGATCTTCGGGCCTTATCTCCCTCATTACAGATCCTGGGACCAATCCATGGGCGTTTGCTTCAAGGTTGAAACCCAATGAAATCCTGTCTTTCCACATCTTGGTGCCAGTCCAATATTTAATCTATGTTCTCTTCGCCTGGGCCTGGATCTATTACTGTCGGTTCAGGGCGCAGGAGCTGGTTGCGGCCCAGCTTCAGGGTCAGTTGGCCCAGGCCGAGCTGCGTAGCTTGAAGATGCAGGTGAATCCGCATTTCCTATTCAATGCGCTGAATTCCATTTCCACGCTTCAACGGGTGGACCTGGCTGGAGCCGAGCACACCCTCGACCTTCTGGCTCGCCTCCTGCGCCGCTCGGTGGATGCTGCCAGCGTCCAGGAACTGTGCCTCCAAGAGGAGCTGGCCTTCATTCGGGACTACCTTGAGCTGGAACAGATCCGCTTTTCCAACCGTCTGCACCTTCAGTGGGAGATTGATCCGGATGTGCAGGAGGCCCTGGTCCCACACCTGATTCTCCAACCCTTGGTGGAGAATGCCATCAAGCACGGCTTTTGGCCCACGGCCCAGCCAGGCATCATCAGGATTACGGCCAGGCATGAAGGGCAGGTGCTGTACCTGGGTGTGGAGGATGATGGAATGGGCCTGAAGCCTGGCGCATCGCAGGAAAACCATGAGGGGGTTGGGCTTACTAACTCCAGGTTGCGGCTCCGGCAGTTGTACGGGGATGAAGCGGGCCTTCAATTGATTTCCAATGAACCCAGGGGCGCCCGGGCCTTGGTTAAGCTGCCGTTCCGTACGCCTTCAGACCGCCAGAACATCGCAGGCCTATCCCTCCTTGCTGAAGGACAGGACTCGAGGAGCCTCGAGCATGACCATCCGAACCCTCATTGTGGATGACGAACCCCTGGGGGTCCTGGGGGTTCGCACGCTTCTGACCCAGGAAGCGGATGTGGACCTGGTCGGGGAATGCTTGGAAGGCATGCTGGCACCCGAAATGATCCGCCGCCTTCGTCCCGATTTGCTCTTCCTGGACGTGCAAATGCCAGGTCTGGATGGTTTCGGTGTGTTGCAGGCCCTGGAGAGAGACGAGCTTCCCTTGGTCGTGTTCGTCACGGCCTACGACCGTTATTCCATCCAGGCCTTCGAAGTCCATGCCCTGGACTATGTCCTGAAACCCTTGAACCGGGAGCGATTTCGACAAACGATGGCGCGCGCCCGTCAAAGCATCTCGCAACGAATCCAGAGCGAGATATCTGCAAGGCTGTTGGCATTCCTGGATGCCTCCGAAGGTCGACGGAAAGGCAACGACAAGTTTGTTATTCGTGATGGCGATCGGGTCTTTTTCCTGAACCCCACCGAGATCGAGGCCGTCCAGTCCACCGGGAATTACATGCATCTTTACCGGGGTCGGGAAAGCTTCCTCCTGCGTGAAACCCTGGCCCACCTTGAAGAGCGCATGGATCCCAGCATGTTTGCGCGGACCCATCGCAGTTGGGTGGTGAATTTAAACAAAATCAAGGAAATCAAGATAATCGGTGAATGCGAGTATATGTTGCGCCTGGAGGGAGGACTCGAAGTTCCCGTCTCAAGGCGCTACAGGCACCGATTTGTGGAAATACTGAAGAGGCCATTGATGGGAGCGAAGATCTAGGCTTAGCCCCGGGCCAATGGCATGGTCATGCACCGGGGGCCACCCCGGGCGCGGCTCAGTTCGCCGCACTCCAGCTGGATCAGGTATTTCTTCCCATCCAGCAGGTCCAGGGTCGGATCCGCCAGCAACTGTCGCACCCGCAGCACCTGGTAGCCCGCCGCGTCCAGAGCTTCGGCGGTGGCGTGGTTGCGTTCGTAGCTGAAGATCACCCCGGGGGCCAGGCAGAAGGCATTGGCGCCATCCGTCCACTGTTCCCGCTGCTGCATGATGAAGTCCTGGCCTCCGCAGAAGATGGGTCTCAGGTCGATGCCCAGGTCCCGGAGCACGGCGATGAGGCTGGCCTTCGTGGCGAAGCGCAGCTCCCCATGGCGCAGGTCGATGTCCACCACGTTCAGGAGCTCACGGCTGCCCTCCTGGAAGAAGGGCGGATACATCAGGCACTCGTCCTCGCTGGTCCGGGTCCAGATGGTGTCCAGGTGCATGGCGGAGCGGATCTTGGGCATGAGCACCATGAGCAGGTGCTCGAAGGCGCTCTCCCCCCGGTGGTAGGCCCGGCGGAGGTTCTCCGCCAACAGATGGATGCCGTCGGTGCTGGTGCGTTCGCTGCAGCCCACCGCCAGCACCTTGTCCGACACCACCAGCATGTCCCCGCCCTCCAGGCTCAGGGGTGCGCGGATCTCGCCCTTGAGGAGGGGCGTCACCTGGTCGTAGAGTCGGGCCTCTTCGGGCAGGTGGCGCAGCCGCGGATGGTGGCGGAACACGTAGCTGAGGATCAGGGGCTCCCGTTCCCGGGCCCAGGTGGCCATGGAATTGAGGCTGTAGTCGTGGCCCAGGACGGCGGCGGGATCCCGCATGAAGAGCAGGTTGGGGATGGGGCGGAGCCGGTACTCGAAGCCCCGCTGCCAGTGGGTTCGCGAAGGCGCGTCCTCCCAGGGGATGCCCGTGATGATGCTCCTCGCCATGGCGTCCGAGGGCAGGTCCCGGAGCAGGTTGGCGGTGGCATCGGGCAGGTTCACCAGCCGCCGCAGATCCTCCACGAAGCCCAGCTTCACCCCCTCCGACCCCAGGGCCTCCACGAAGAGGTCCTGGATGTCCAGCACCTCCTCCGCCACCCGGGCCAGGGCCCCCCGGAAGAGGGCATGCTCCGCCCGGGCCTGGTCCCCGTACAGGATGTCGTCGAAGAGCAGCTTCTCCATCATCCCCGGCACCATCAGGTCCACCTCGGGACCCGGATCGTGGATGACCACCTGGCGGAGCCGGGCGATTTCAGAGAAGACCGCAGGGGTGATGGGCAGCATGGGGACCTCGCGACCCGCACTGGATCGGCGCCCGACCTGTGGAGCATAAGATTGGCTGGGGGACCCGGTGCCCGTGCCTCCCCTGCCCTGGGGGCACTCCGAGTAGGTTTTCGGGAGCCTCGGTATTCCCGCGAGGCCTTTCCCCAACTGTCACATCTCACTTCCGTCGGTCGTCTTAGTGGGCATGAAGGCCCTGTCGGCCCGACCCCACGGAGGAAGCATGTCCGCATTCGTCACCCAGCCCGCCCCCGCGTTCAAGGCCACGGCCTTGGTGGAGGGGCAATTCAAGGAAGTCAGCCTGTCCGACTACAAGGGCAAGAAGGTTGTCCTGTTCTTCTACCCCCTGGATTTCACCTTTGTCTGCCCCACGGAAATCCTGGCCTTCAGTGATGCCGCCGCGGAATTTGCGGCCCGCAACACGGTGGTCCTGGGGGTGAGTGTGGACAGCCACTTCTCCCACTGGGCCTGGACCCAGGTGGAGCGCAGCCAGGGCGGCATCAAGGGCATCACCTACCCCCTGGTGGCCGACCTCAACAAGACCATTTCCGCGGACTACGGCGTGCTCTTGCCCGCGGGCATCGCCCTGCGCGGCCTCTTCCTCATCGACAGCGACGAGAAGCAGACCATTCGCCACATCACCATCAATGACCTGCCCCTGGGCCGCAATGTGGAGGAGGCCATTCGCCTGCTGGATGCCATCGACTACACCAACGAGCACGGCGAAGTCTGCCCCGCCAACTGGAAGAAGGGCGACAAGACCTTTAAGCCCACCTTCGATGGCCTGAAGGAGTTCAGCGCGGAGAAGTAGGGAGATCGTTCCCGTGCACCGGCGGTCTGGGGACCGCCGGTGCGCTTAATCGACACAATTTCCGCATGGCGGAGCGCGCGTCTCGTGGCGGGATGGGCCGGTAGGCCCCGTGTGAGCCGCGTTTACACTCGAATCAGGGCTGCTGCCTGGGAACTGGGGCGACCACTGTGTAAACCGCAGATCCAGGGTAGCTTTCACGGGTATGGTCAGAATGGGGACTTCAAAATCCCTAGAGACTAAGGACCGATTAAGGCGTCGAGCGGAGGAAATAATAATGAATAAATTATTGTAATCATCCTTCAGCATTTGGGACTACAACTTTCTCGATCCGAATACCATGTTGTTCCATTTTTTTTAATTGATTTTCGAATTCCTTAACGCGCATGGGTTCTCTTTCATAGGCCTCACGAGGTGGTTCGCAAGTAACGATGACTGCGATATTGGCGTTGACACTCAAGTGTTCAACAGGGCAAAAAGAGTGTGCATCTCGTTTCCCGACTTTTGTCCAATCTGTGGCAACGACTCTAATGTCGGTTGGTTTTTGCCATAGAAGTTTTTTTACAGCAGCTTCTTCTGATCCGTGGCAAAAAACGCCTTCTTCGCATCTAAGACCACTTGTGCCAATGATTACCACGTTTGGATGAAAATCCCTGATGCTCGTCAGTGCACCCTCGCCGAGCAGAGATTCGTAGGTATCGACATATCGCCCGCCTGTAACTAGAAGTTCGTTTCCGTGATTTGGCGGAACATCTGACGCATACTCATCAGAAATTTCACGGGCTCGAGTGTAGGCGGCATATGCTCCCATGTTATTAGTCAGTAGCGATAAGAACTGCCTACGGGCAAACAATTCTTCTGCAATCATTTCTGCGGTGCTCCCGGCATCTAACAGCACTGCGTCAAAATCCTTGACATGATGATCTGCGATATGAGCCGCAATTAGGCGTTTGACATCATATTCACTCACCATCCTCCTGCGGATATAAAGCCCTCTTGGCATGCGAACTTCATCCTGGTGCCCTAGTGCATTGGTTGGGCTTGTTACTGGGCGCGGACGCGAATTTTGTTTGTTTTTCAACGGGCATCTCCAGCGAGAATGGTTCTGATTGTGGCTGAAATTAGTTTGTCGTACCCCTGTGATGGCAACCATTCAATCCTTCGTGGTGTTAGTTTTCTTGAAACTTGTATTGGTATTGAGTGGAACGTTTTTCTTATATTCTGAATAGCAGTCCCTTCTGGAAGATATGGATCAATGTAGGCGATATTTAAAATGTCACGACGAGTAGAAACTGCTTGATTAATTAGGCGAAGAACCTCTAAATCTCTAAAGCTATATCCCCAAACCAGTAGTGTTCGACACTCTTTAAGATGAGTATCAAGCTCGTCAAAAGCACTTGAAAATACGGGATTAGTTCCTACTAATTGTGATGCAATGAGTTTGATGCACATATTGTGGAGATAGGCTTCTTCATTAATGATAAGTTCTTTGCCGGCACCATATACCTCTTCGATCGTCCCGCATGAAGACCACAAATTCCCTTCTTCTGCGCAGTCAAAGTACCATGCGACACATCCATGCAGGCGATGCACATAAATTTGGGGAAGTCCTGCGTTTGATAATTCAGGGCGGGATGAGATCCAAGCGTCCCTAAATCGACCATTTTGATTATCTATATGTGTGAAAAATTCTAATTCATCTGTATTGCTTGCTAGAACTTGGTAGGAACAATCATAGTTGGTGGTGTAAATATGCAAATCGCCGTTGTTGTGTTCTGCTAAGGATTTGAAATATTGAATAGTAAAACCAAAACCATCGGATTCGGTTTTTATTCGATTTGGGCCATATTCTTCAAGTAATACACGATAGCATCGAGTGAGCGCTGCCTTCCATTTTTGTTCAGCCATTCCATTTTCAATTTCGTGTGGAAGGTTGGGGAGGGATTGTCTAAGCGTGTGATCAGCCTTTAAACAGATAATGATTCTTATGTATTCTCTGATTTTTGCTATCAATTCTTCGAATACGGCACTGCGATACCGATTTGGATCCGAATGAATACTATTTCTTGTGTCTCTGATGCGATCAGCTATATCATCATTCCCTATAATCGCTCGTTTAAGAAGGTCGTCAAGCGTCGGCATTTGAAGATGGGCTGAAGCGCCTGCACCGGCCAATAAAATGACCTTACTGTTGGAAGTGATTTCATTTGTAGATATGGATGTATTCAAAAAAAACTCCTTGGAAGCTGGGGATTTTAAAATGAATGTTTAACGCCCAAACAAACCAAAGACTCGAGTCTAGGTCCGAGCCAGTGGTGTTGTTGAAGTGGTTAGCTCGCACAGTAAAGAGCGCAGGCAAAAATCAAAGTGGGGCATCAAGGAGTCTGAATACTCTTGGTGGGTCCGAAAACCACGTCTGAATAACAAAGCTCTTGATGGTTTCACCAGGATCGCACCCTTCGTAGCGGCGTCAAGCAGTTCATTTCCGTGGCGATGACTGCCCACCAATGTGGCATGTTGGTGGCCTCCGGGAATTTGCTTGGATCATCCCGGGGGGCGAGATTCCCTTCAGAGGGTCCGCCCACCTTTCTATGGAATCTAGGAACCACCGAATTACCCCAGGTTGAGTCAAGAACCCGATCCGCTGCATCCGGCATGTTAACTTGTGGCAGTCCAGCACGTTGATGCAAAGCCCGGTGCAGGAGCCGAGGGCCACCGGTACGAGGCGACGACCCGAAGAGCGCGACCCACAGCGGGGCCGCGTGTGAACCATCTGGAGCAACTGAGCCCAGGGAGATCAGTGCCCATAGAGGTACTTCTCCTCCACCTTGGCGGGGTTGTCCATGTTCTCCCTCAGGTCGAAGGCCGTGAGGTAGCTTTCGATGATGTATTCGGGAGGGGGCAGGATGTGGGCGATGAGGTCCTTGCCGCGCATGAATTCGTTGTAGATGGGGCCGTTGACCTTCAGCGTCGCCAACGTGAAGTGGCAATAGGGGGAAAGCAGCCCATTTTTACGCCCTCTTTATGTCTGAGACGAGGACTTGGGGGTGCTGGGTCCACACGCCCCGGGCCCGCCCTCGGCGGGCCCCATCCCTAAGGTCGGGTGCAACCCGACCTTAGCCATGGTCGATTTCCGCCACCACGCAGTTCCCGTTGCCCAGGTACTGGATCCGGTCGAAGGCCTCGTACTTGGCCAGGAGGATGCCCCGTCCATGGCTGTCGAACATGCGCTCGGGGCTCACCCCCTGGAAGTCCTGCCAGGGGAAGCCCGGGCCCATGTCCTGGATGCGGATCCGGGTGCGGGTGGGGGATTTCACCAGGGTGACCGTGACCCACTTGTCCCGGTGCTCCGGCAGTTCCTGGCGCCGGATCACTTCCGCGTCCCAGGCATTGGCCTCGATGAGCTCCGACTTTTCCTGGTAGGTGATGCCCAGGTTGCCATGCTCCAGGGCATTGATCAGCAGCTCCGCCAGGCCCACCCCGGAGCGGCGGGGATTGGGGCAGGCTCGGGCCAGAAGGGCGGTCAGGTCATGGCATTGGTGGAGGGTCTGGAAGCGGAAGACCCCCCGTTGGATGAGTCCCACGGCGGAGCGGACCCCTTCCATGGCGGACCAGAGGCGCCGCCGTTCCGCCCTTTCACCGATGGCGGCGGCCACCACCTGCAGCACCAGCCTGGGATCCAGGGGCTTCACCAGGTAATAGAGGGCACCCGCCCGGAGGCCTTCCTGGATCTCCTCCTCCTTGTCCATGCTGGTCTGGAGGATCACCGGGATGTCCTTGAGGGGGCTGGAGGCCTTCATGCGCCTCAGCACCTCCATGCCATCCAGCTCGGGCATCTGCCGGTCCAGGAGCACGGCGTCGAAGGATCCATCCTCTTCCAGCCGCGCCATGGCGGCCCCGCCGTGGGGGGCCAGGGTGATCTGGTACCCCTTGCGACCCAGGATGCTGTTGAGCAGCGCGAGGGTGATGGGGTCGTCATCCACCACCAGGAGACGGGCTCGGATCATGGGGGTCCTCCCAAGGTTTCGAGATGGGTGCAGGCCAACGTGAAGGCGGCTTCCAGGTCCTGGAGCACCTCCTCCAGCCCCTCCGTGGCCTCCGGCCACCGTTCCAGACGCTCGGCCCCGTGGGCCACCGCCCCCAGGCCCAGGTTGCGGGCGGAACCCTTCAGGGCGTGGCCCGCCCGGCGGAGACCTTCGCGGTCCCCGGTGGCCGCAGACGTCCGGAGCTCCTCCAGCAGGGTCTGGCCATGCTGCTGGAAGGGGCGGAAGATCTCCTGCCGAAGCTCCTCGAGGTTGCCCTCGAAGATCTCCCAGAGGCGCTGGAACTGGACCTGATCCAAGGCCAGCCCCGGATCCTCCAGCGCGAGGGTGGGTGGGGTCGGGTCGGCCGGGGCCTCCAGGCCGGGTAGCCACTGGGCCAGGCAGGCCAGGAGGGCCTCCCGGGTGATGGGTTTGGTGAGGTAGTCGTCCATGCCCGACATCAGGCAGCGGTCGCGGTCCCCGGCCATGGCATGGGCGGTGAGGGCGATGACAGGGAGGTGGCGGCCCGTGCCGACCTCCATGAGGCGGAGGCGTTCCGTGGCCGTGAAGCCATCCATCTCGGGCATCTGGCAGTCCATCAGCACCAGGTCAAACTTTTCCGCCTCCAGCAAGGCCAGGGCCTCGCGGCCCTGGGTCGCCTCCTGTACCGTCGCCCCGGTCTGCTCCAGGAAGCGCCGGGCGATGGTCCGGTTCACCTCCTGGTCCTCCACCAGGAGGATCCTGGCCCGAAGTTGGCGGTGGGACTTCGGCGCCTGCCCCGGGGGCCCCTGGTAAAGGGTATGGCGGGTCACGAAGGGGGTCGGCGAAGCGCCCTGGACCCTGTGCAGGACCGCCTCCAGGGCCCGGGCCAAGGTCTCGGTGCGCACGGGCTTGGTGAGGTAGCCGTCGAAGCCCAGGGCCGCGAGACGCTCGGCGTCCCCCCGGACCTGGGTGGAGGTGAGCACCAGAAGGGCCGTGGACCGGAATCTGGACTGTCGGCGCAGTTCCCGGCCGAAGGCTTCACCCTTCATGCCCGAGGGCAGGTGAAGGTCCACCAGCACCGCATCCCAGGATGCATCGGCGAGGTGGGCCAGGGCCTCTTCGCCCGTGCCTACCCCCAGGGCGGTGGCGCCCTGGGCCTCAAGCTGGCGGCAGAGCAGGGTGCGGTTGAGGGCCAGGTCGTCCAGGACCAGCACGCGCCGACCCTCCAGGCGCTTCCCGTCAGCCTCCTTGCCCGCCTGGGCGGGCAGGGGCAGGTTCACGGTGAGGCTCGTGCCCACGCCCTCCTGGCTCTCCAATCCAAGGTCGCCCCCCATGGCCTCCGTGAGGCGGCGCACGAGGGCGAGCCCCAGCCCCGTGCCCCCATAGCGCCGGGCGGTGGAGGAATCGGCCTGGGCGAAGGGCCGGAACAGGAGGGACTGCGTGGCCGCTGGAATGCCGATGCCCGTGTCCCGCACCCCGAGGCGGACATGGCCCTCGGCACCCGGCATCACCTCCACCAGCACATGGCCCCGCTCCGTGAACTTGATGGCATTGCTTACGAGGTTGTTGAGGATCTGGCGCACCCGCCCCGGATCCCCCACCACCATGCGGGGCTGGGTCGGATGGAAATCCACCAGCAGCTCCACGGGGCGCGTCTCCAGACGGCTCCGGAAGAGCTCCGCCACCTCGAAGACCACGTGTTCCAGATCGAAGGGCACCCTCTCCAGGGTGAGCTGGCCCGCCTCGATCTTGGACAGGTCCAGGATGTCGTTCAGCAGGGCCAGGAGGCTGGCCCCTGAGCGGTTGACGGCCGAGGCGTAGTCCCGCTGTTCCGCCGTCAGCTCCGTGTCCGCCAGCAGTTCCGCCATGCCCAGGATGCCATTGAGGGGGGTGCGGATCTCGTGGCTCATGTTGGCCAGGAACTCGCTCTTGGCGCGGCTGGCGGCTTCGGCCTGGTGGGCCATGGCACTGGCACGGGCCGTGGCCTCCAGCAGGGACTGGTTGCTGATGCTCAGTTCCTGGGTCCGCGCCGCCACCAGCTGCTCAAGGCCCTCCCGGCGACGCAGGGTCAGGCGGCTGAGCAAGGCGAGGATGGCGGTCAGCACCACCCCCGTGATGAGTGCGAACCCACCGGCCTGGACGGGGTGCTGTCGGAGGAACTCGGGGTTGGCCCGTGCCGTCACCGCAAAGACCTTGCCGAAGGCGAACACCGGGCGGGTGACGGCGAGGTCCGAAGGGGGGGCGCCCTGGGTGCTGGCCAGGCGCTCGGGCGTCTCCCCCCGCCGCAGCAGGCTCAGGTCCAGCACCGCGGAGTCGTTGGAGGTGCCCAGGCCCAGGAGGGAGCCCGTGCGGAGCACGGCCACGGCGAAGCCCCGGAGACGGCCCGTGTCCCGCTGGAAGACCGGCCGATGGACGGCCATCCAGGACTCCAGGCTGGTCCCGGAGCTGGGCTGGATGGCCTCGGTGCTGGTGATCTGGCCGGTGCGGGCCGCTTCCTCCAGGGCCGCCCTCGGCTGGGGCGCCGGGCTGGGATCCAGGCCCAGCAAGCGCTCGTTGCCCACCCGGGGGGCCACCCTCAGGATGGGGAAATAGACCGGGCGGTCGGTGGCGGGGATGGCCCGACCCTGGGAATTTCGTTCCCAGATCCGGTAGTCCGGAAAACCCTCGCCCCGTACCGCCGCCTCGAACTGCGTCCTCTGCTCCCTGGGCACGAGGGGGATCCATTCCCAGGCCGCCACGGCGGGATTCCGGACCAGGAAGGCGGTGAACTGGGCGAAGGCCTCCGCAGGGGGGCCCCCGGTGGATTCGCAGAAGCGCCCCAGGCTTTCCAGCTCCGTATCGCGCAGGAACTCCAGTCGGCGCGCCACGGGCTCCGTCTGGCTGGTGGCCAGGTGGAGGAAGGCCTGGCGGCGGTCCGAGGCCTCCCGCACATGGAAGACCCAGCCCGCACCCAGCGCAAGGCAGAGCCCCGTGGTCACCACGAGGCCCGGCTCCAGATGGCGCATCCAGCCCGGGGCAGGGGATTGGGTTCGGCGGAGCAGGAACCGTGGCGTAAACCCCAGGAGGAGCAGGAGCACCACCGTGACCAGGGCCGGGGGCAGGGCCTGGCGCCACAAGGTGCTCCGCCAGGCATGGGCATCCAGGTCCAGGCGAACCACCGCCAGGATGGGCGGGGGACCCTGGGTGGTCGGGGTCACGTTCGTGGGCAGGATGGGGGCGGTTTGGTGGTCCGGAATGGGCACCACCCCCGAGATCCAGGTGCCTTGGGCCTTCCGATAGGGGCCCACCACCAGGCTTCTCCCGGTGGTCCAGACCGTATCCAGCGCCCCGGGACTTCCGAGGTCGAGGTGGGTCAGGGACTGGAGGGGGTCCGACGCCGAGGACTGGCTGTCCGCAAGCTCGGTGATCCTTCCCTGGGCATCCCGGCCCAGCAGGTGGATCAGGTGGCATTGGGGAACGGCCTCCCGCACCGTGGCCAACTGACGGCGAATCCGCTGGGATGCCGCCTGGGTGGCTTCCCCGGCCATGGAAAGCCTGCGTACCTGCTGCAGGTTCAGGGCCTGGGCCACCATCTGCGTGGACTGGAGCAGGCCTGCGCGCAGCTCCTGGTCCCTGCGGTGCACCAGCCAGGCCATGCACAGGGACCCCAAGAGCAGGGTCGTGGCCAGGAGGCCAATCCTCAGACCGGCATAGGTGCGCCGGGCCGGAGCCGTCCCCGGTGGGGATTGGGCCGGAGGTCCTGGGCTGGGGAGAAATGGGTCCATGGTGGTCAAAGGGGCATGCCCCGGGCTTTCATCGGCGCTTCGGGCTGCCTGGCTGAGAAGGGGATTGGACCCTCCGCGTTGGGTGTCGGCCCAATACGGTGAACAGCGCCCCGCAATCCGAGGTCAGCCTTGTGTGGGCGAAAAGGACTGCCCCGCCATGGGTTCAGGAGTGCTGCACCCCAGCTTCCCCCAAAGCTCAATGCAAGCCCCGGGGGTGCCGAAGGGTTCTTCGAGGAGGTCCCATGCCCGCCATCATTGGAAAGCCTGCGCCCGATTTCAAACTCCTGGCCCTGGTGAACGGCCAGTTCAAGGAGATCCACCTCTCGGACTTCAAGGGGAAGAAGAAGGTGGTGCTTTTCTTCTACCCCGCCGACTTCACCTTCGTGTGTCCCACGGAAATCCTGGCCTTCTCGGATTCCATCGAGGCCTTCTGGAAGCGCGATGCGGTGGTTCTGGGGGTGAGCGTGGACAGCGTCTACAGCCACCATGCCTGGGCCCGGGTGCCCAGGGCCCAGGGGGGCATCGCCGGGGTGTCCTTCCCCCTCCTGAGCGATGCCAAGAAGGAGGTCGCCACGGACTACGGGGTGCTGATGGAAGAGTCGGGCCAGGCGCTGCGAGGGCTCTTCATCCTCAACCAGAAGGGCATCCTCAAGCACATCACCGTGAACCACAACGATATCGGGCGGAGTGTGGACGAGGTGCTGCGGGTGCTGGATGCCATTGACCACAGCGAGAAGCACGGGATGGTCTGCCCCGCCAACTGGAAGGTCGGACAGAAGGCCATGGCCCCCACCCAGGAAGGTCTGGAGCATTACGCCGCAGAGGGGACCACCACTGCCTAGCCGCTGGATCCGTGCTTGCGACCCTTCGTCGGCCTTCAGGGACCCTGATGAAACTGGTAACCCAGACGAAGGTGGGCGGGCTGCGCCTGCCCACCTCGTGGGGGTCAAAGGATCCGACGCATGCGTCGGATTATCGCGAGCGGAGGGAGCAGGCCGTTCCCCCTTTCGTGGTAGCGCAACGCAATAGGTGTGCCGCAGCTTTTAACGTATTTACCGGGGGGCAACCGATAGGGATCAGGACCCCAGGGAGTTTCCATGGCCTTTCGCATTCCTCTATTCATCAAAGGCCATTCCCTTTCCGGAAGACTCTATCGAGTGTTGGCCTTGGTGCTGGTGCTCTTCTCCCTGCAGCAGGTCCTGATCGTACTGCCCCACTTCAGCTCCCACTTGCTGGATCGACGCAAGGCGGGAGCCCAGCACGTGGTGGAAGTGGCCCACGGTGTACTCCAGCACTTCCAAAGCCAGGAGCAGGCGGGGTTCCTGAAGGGTGACGATGCGCGGACCCAGGCCATGGCCGTGCTGAGGGCCATGCGCTTCGAGGGCGGGAACTATGTCTGGATCAACGATCTCGAGCCCCGGATGCTCATGCATCCCCTGCGGGGGGACCTGGAGGGAAAATCAGTCGGTGAACTCAAGGACCCCACAGGCTTCGCCTACATGCAGGCCTTTGTGCAGCTGGCCCAGGGGCCCGGCGAAGGTTTCGTGTCCTATGCCTTCAGCAAGCCCGGGGTGCAGGGCGTCGTTCCCAAGGTGGCCTATGTCAAGGCCTTCAAGCCCTGGAGCTGGGTGGTGGGTACGGGGATTTACCTGGACGATGTGGGCCGGGAATCCCGCGACCTGGGCTGGAGTGTCCTGGGCGGACTTGCGCTCACGACCCTGGTGGCCTGGGTGGCGGTGGCCATGCTCCTGCGCCACATCCAAAGGGGTCTGCAGGCCATCTTCGCGTCCATGGCCTCCGTGGCCCAGCGGAACCTGCGGGTGGACCTGCCCCCTCCCGGCGAGGACGAGGCGGGGCGCCTGTCGCAGGGCATGGGGGAGCTGATCCAGGGGCTGCGCAAGGATCTCATCGGCCTGACCCAGTCCGCGGAATCCATCGCCAGTGGCGCGGTCCAGCTGGCCAGTACCCAGGACGAGCAGAACCGCGCCGCGGGGGAGGTGGCCCAGGGCACCAGTCAGCTCCTGGAATCCTCCCAGGTCATGACGGAGCACATTGAACAACTCAGTGCCTCCATGTCGGACATGGCGGACCACGCGACCCAGATCCGCGACCAGGTGCACCGGGCCGTGGAGAAGACCGACCAGGGGCGCGAAGCCGGAAGGGCCACGCTGAATGCGATGACGGACATCGAAGCCGTGACCCAGCAGATTGTGCGGGCGGTCCAGCTCATTGCAGACATCGCGCGACAGACGAACCTGCTCTCCCTGAACGCCGCCATCGAGGCCGCCAAGGCCGGGGACCAGGGCACGGGGTTCGCCGTGGTGGCGGAGGAGGTGCG
The DNA here is from genome assembly GCA_964589695.1 of uncultured Solibacteraceae bacterium. GTDB lineage: Bacteria > Acidobacteriota > Holophagae > Holophagales > Holophagaceae > CAZPUI01. The sequence goes on from CAZPUI010000014.1 coordinate 19,713, forward strand.
GAAGCTCGCCGAGCGCAGCGGCGCCGCCGCCCGGGATATCAACAACCTCATCCAGCAGACCCACACGGCCGTGAACCAGGGCCGGGTCACGGTGGACGACAGCGTGCGGGCCCTGGAAGGCATCCGGGAGAGCATCTCCCTGCTGACCAACATGGTGAACCGTATCGATGCCCTGGCGATGGAGGACAAGGGCCGGGCCGAGGCCATCGGGAACCAGGTGGGCCTCCTCTCCAGCGGCGCCAGTCGCAACGCCAGTGCCGCGGTGGAACTGAGCGCCAGCACCGAACAGCTCACCTCGACTTCGGTGGAGCTCGCCCGGATCGCCGAGACCCTGGCGAGCATGGTGCGCACCTTCAAGATCTAGGCCGTCCCCTTCCGAAATTTGAATTTCATTCACCAGAATTGGATTTCAAAATCATGGCAACTTTCACTTTTTCAAGAATTGAAACACGGAGATGCCACGCACTGCGTGGCATGAGGACACGGAGGA
>CAZPUI010000015.1:0-20173 GCA_964589695.1 uncultured Solibacteraceae bacterium
GCCAGTGAAAGACCCGGAAAAGGGGCTGAATCGCGTGGTCGGTGCGGAAGTTGGGTTAGCCCGTGCGGCCGAGCAAGGCGCGGAAGCGGCGCAGCGAGTTCAAGCCCCCATGACTTCCTTTTCGAGGGTCTGGAGACGCTTCAGCCGCGCGAAGGTGCCGTGCTGTTCGGCGAGTTCCTGGGGGCTTCCCTGTTGAACGATACGGCCCTCCTCGAGGATCACCACCCTCTGGCAGAGTTCGGCCACGGCCACCCTGTGCGTGGCCAGGACCAGGGTGGTTCGCCCAAGGTTCTGCCGCAGGAACTGAACGATGCGTCCTTCGGTTTCGGTGTCCACAGCCGATAGGGCATCGTCGAGAAGGAGGAGCCGGGGCTTGCGAAGGAGGGCCCGGGCAAGGGCGGTGCGTTGCCGTTCACCCCCGGAAAGGATCACGCCTCGTTCACCCACCACCGTGTCCAGACCAAGGGGCAACCGTCGAATCAGGTCATCGAGGCAGACGGCTTCGAGGACCGCCTTCACATCCTCTTCCGTGGCTTCAGGGAAACCCATCACCAAGTTCTCCCGAAGGCTTGTGGAGAAAAGGAAGGCCTCCTGGGGGACCCATCCGAGCCCGGCCCAGTGGCTTCTGAGGTCCTCCCAGGCCAGGGGCCGACCCTCGGCCAAGACCTCCCCCGAATGGGGAGGGCGAAGGCCTGCCAGGACCTGAAGCAGGAGGGTCTTCCCTGACCCGATGCTGCCGAGCACCGCCACACTGGACCCGGAAGGGAGTTCGAGGTCCACGGGGCCCAGTCCTCGGGAGGTTTCGAAGCGGTGGACAACCTTTCGCAGCCCCAGGCTTGAGGGGCCGCTTTGCAGGGGCAGGGGTCCAGGAGATGGGAGCGGAGGCTCGGGATCGCTGAGCACCTGGTCGATTCTTTCCTGCCCTGCGCGGGCGCGCTGGAACAGGTTCAAGGACCACCCTAGGCTCATCACGGGCCAGGCGAGGGCCACCAGGTAGCCCGAGAAGGCGGTCAGATCCCCCAGGGTCAATTCGCGGCGGAGCACCAGCCTACCTCCGTAGGCGACCATGATGAGGAGGGCGGCCCCTCCAATCAGTCCCGCCAGGGGTGAGTAGGTGCTGAAGAGTGCACTTTGACGGATGTTCAGAAGGGCCTGGTGTCGGCTCAGATCCTTGAATTCCTGAATGCGCTGGGGTTCAAGCCCGAAGGCCTGGATGACTTTTTCGCCAGATATGGTTTCGTGGCTGAAGGTATTCAGCGCGCTGGAGACAAGTTGCAGCTTCTGCTGGTTGGCATGGCTGAACTGACCGATCACATAGAAACCCAGGGCGAGGAAGCTGAAGGGAATCATCACTGCGAAGGTGAGGGATGGGCTGGTGTGGATCATCAGGGCGAGGGTGGCTGGGAGGATGGTCACGGTCTGCAGCAGGCTCATGAGCCCAGGCCCCGTCGCCATGCGGACCGTCCCGACGTCGTCTCCGATCCGGCTCATGAGGTCACCGATGCGGTGCCGCTCGTAGAAACCCTGAGGCCGACTGAGCAGGAAGTCGAAGAGCTGCTCCCGCTGGGCCTTTTCGATGCGCCGACTGAGTCCGATGAGGACCATCCGCATGAGGTAGCGGCTCAGTCCGGCCCCCAGGGTGAAGGCCAGCATCCAGGCCAGGTGGACATGGGAACGGGTCCAGTTTCCTTGTTCGAGGTCCCCCACGGCCAGGCCGGCCCAGTAGGGAACCAGGGCGGCCAGGAGGCTGCACATGACCGTAGCCCACAGCCCCAGGGTCAGGGTGCGCGTGTGGGGTGCCAGGAGAGGCCACCACCAAGTTCGAGTCAATTTCGGTAAAGGACGCATGGTGCCTCTCGCATCCAGATTACCGCTTGCAATCGTGCGTGGTGCTCGTGTTTAATTTATCCATTATTCTGGAGTTAAAGATGTGGATCAGGGTTGCGCTCGCCCTGGCGCTGGGCTTGGCGGGTCGATGCCAAATCTTTGAGGATTCGCTCCCTTCGGATCCCGGGCCTTTGGATTTCATTCGTGGCGAAGGATACGAGCAAATCATTCTTCAGTCGCTGGTGGGGGATGCACTTGTGGGGTTGTCCCCCACTGGAGCGGTGGTGCCTCGTCTTGCTGAACACTGGAAAGTGCAGGGTCACACCCTGACTTTCCAACTACGTGCGGGGGTCTGTTTCGCGGATGGGACCCCGGTCCGAGCCGAGGACGTGGTGTGGACGCTTCGCACCCTTCAGGCAGACCCCAAGGCAAGCCCCACCAAGAAGGCCATGGTGGCCGGGATCCACCTGGAAGCCCGGGGATCGACCGTGCGGGTGTCAGGGGTGCAGGTTCCAAACAGGACCCTTATGGAATTAGCGCGGATTCCCATCACCCGTAAGGGAAGCATGGACCTTGGGAGTGGCCCCTACACCCTCACCAGGACAGGTGATGATCTGATGTTCAAGGCCCGTCCCCATTTCCTGGCACCTCGGATCAAGGAGTTCCGATTAAGGATCCTGCCTGATCCAGCCGCCGTCATGGCTCAGTTAAAAAAGGGTTGGCTGACGGTGGGGGCACCTACCCAGCGCGCGGGGCAGGTGCCTCCTCAGTCCCACCGTGAGGTGCGCCAAGCGACCAATGCGCAGGTGATTGTCTGGAGCCAAGTGGGAACGGCCCCCCTCCGCCTCTTGGAGGCCTGTCGCTCGGAGGCATTGCCGGAGGGGTTCCTGGGCAGCCGGGCCCGGTGTGCCCGAGGGCTTTGGCCGGAATCCCTTGGGTTTCCCCCGCGCGCCATGGCCCAGGGGCCACTTCCCGCCAAGGGCTCGCAGTGGGAAATCATCTATCCTGCTGGCGATGAAACGGTTGAAAAGGCGCTGCTCTCCCTTCGCGCTGTCATGGGAAGGAAGGGCTACACCCTCAACCTTCGCTCGCTTGAACCCGGGCTCAATGTCGAGCGGCTCCTGAAGGGCGATTTCACCCTGGCCTGCGCCACCCAGATCTATGAACCCCATCCATGGTCCGTGCTGGAGATTTTGGCACCCGATGGTCCACTCAACCTGGCCCGATGGCAGCATCCCAGGGTGCCGCCCTTGCTCAAGGCCCTGGACGCTCCAGGGGCCAAAGCGTGGGAGGACCTGCACAAACTTTGGGCCGAATCCCCCACCTGCCTCCCCATCCTCGATTTGGAGTCGGTCTTGTGGGTGGACAAGCGGCTGGATTTCACGCCCACGGCGGTGGGCATGTACCTCTGCACGCCCGGACCGGCCGCGTGGCAATGGCGTTGAAGCAGGCGCCGGGTCTCCTGCAGGGGGGGCTGTGGTGGGCGGGGATCCTGGGGCTGATCTGGTTCCTGCCTGGCCGCAGCTGGCGCAGTGCCCTTCCATCGAACTTTCCGTGGTCCATGGCCCTGGTTTGGCTGGGGGGTGTGGCGGGGGCAGGGTTTCTGGTGGCCCTCGGGGCGTGGTGGTTTGGCCCACGCATGAGCCGCTGGAAATTCCTGGTGCTGCTGGAATCCGTGCCAGGAATCGGATGGGTCACCCTGCTTCTTCTGCTCTGGCCCGGATCCTGGGGGCCGCCTTCCACGGGTGCCTGGGTGGTTCTCTTTGCGGCGACCTTCCTGCCCGGAGAACTTCGGTGGATGGCCCAGGCCTTGCCTTCGGAGCGGCCCCTGCCCCTGGCGTATGGCCTGACCGTGACCAGGAGGGTCCGAGGCCTGTTCCTGGGTCGGGTGGCCGTGGATTGGGTGGTGTCACGCTGGACCACCTGGGTGGGTGGAACCCTGGTGATTGAGCGGCTCCTCGGTGTGCGAGGACCCGCCAGTGATTTCGTAGGGCGGGTCGTGGCGAGGGATCGGGAAGGGCTGGCCCTATGGGTGGGTGCCCTGGCCTTGGTTTGGGCGCTGGGCTGGCAGCGGAGGTAGGCATGAATCTCAAGCTGCTGTGCGTATTCGCACTAATTTTGCCTGACCTCTCACTGCAGCCCCTTCGTGCCTGGGCCGATCCCAGCCTGATCCACCCCCTTGGGTGTGATGGGTACGGTCGGGACGGATTGCTCCGACTCTGTTTGACGGCCTTCAAGAGTATGGGAATGGCCACAGCCGTCGCCCTTGGAGCCCTGGGGTTGGGAGGTCTCCTCGCCCTCGGACCCACCCAGGTTCTGGCGTCGGTGGCGCGAACCACACCTCCCATCCTGGTGCTTATCCCCCTCGCTGCGATCCTGCCGGCCCTCTCGTGGCCTGGATTCATGCTCCTGTTGGCGATGCTCCTGGCCCCCCACGCCGAGGCTCCGCTGCGAATCCGCTTCCTGCCCCTTCGGGAGGGTCCCGCACTCCCTTCTTTGACCGTGCTTGGGGCTTCCCGGTGGCATCGGAGTCGAATCTGGCTGCCCTGGATCTGGAAGGAGGGGCGACCCATTTTCCCAAGCCTATGGCTGGGGGCCTTTTACAGTGAGGTGGTGGTGCGGGCTCTGGGGTTGGGGCCCGGGGCCCACGAAGATTCCCTGGGGCTGCTGTTGGCTCAGGAACTCCCGTCCCTCATGTCCAACCCGACCCCCTTGAGTCTTGCCGCCATGGTGACGGTGATAGGCTTGGCCTGGAGGGCTACGCCCATTCCAAAGGAGACTTCATGATCGCGGTGGGTCAGCCTTTTCCTGCTTTCAGGCTCCAGGACGACCAGGGAGGGTGGGTCACCGAAGCAGCCCTGCGTGGCGGTTGGACCATTATGTACGCCTACCCCAAGGACTCGACACCTGGATGCACCACTGAAGCCTGCGACTTCAGGGATCGCCGGGATCGCTGGCTCGGTCATGGAGCCCAGGTCCTGGGGATCTCCAAGGACAGCCTGGCCTCCCATCGGAAGTTCGTAGAGAACCAAGGCCTGACCTTCAGGTTGCTCTCCGATCCTGGCTTGGACCTGCTGAAGGCCTTGGGCGCCTATGGCACCAAGATGATGTACGGCAAGGAGACCCAGGGCATCATCAGGAGCACGTTCTTAGTGGATCCCGAGGGCGTCCTTCGACACACCTGGCCCAAGGTCAGCGTCAAGGGCCACGTGGATGAAGTTCTGGAGACGCTGGAGAGGTTGAGGGGCTGAAGTCCCCTCATCCAGAAATGGAAAGCCCCGCTCGCGCGGGGCATCGGATCTGGGGCGGATGAGGGGACTCCCTCCGCCCCCTTTGGGGGCTCCGGCCGCGCGAAAGGCTGGCACGCCGCTGGTCCCGGCCAACAGCCCGCGGGCTGTCGTCCGGGGCGGCTACCTGCCAGCCTTTCAGCGATTCGAGTCCCCTCATCCAGGAATGGGAAGCCCCGCTGGCGCGGGGCATCGGATCTGGGGCGGATGAGGGGACTCGAACCCCCGACACCAGGAATCACAATCCTGTGCTCTAACCAACTGAACTACATCCGCCGTTGGGCCCTGTAGAATAGCTGGTCCGTATCGGTTTGGCCAGGGGTGGAACCTCCAGGAAGTTGGTCTCATCCTACGCATGCCGGTACGAAGCCGGTCGTCAAAACTTTCTACGAACGAGGTCGAGCAATGAACCGTCAGGTCAAACAGATCCTTGCGCTTTCCCTGTTCGCGGCTGCATGCACGGGAGTGGGGATGGGGCTGAGCTACCGGTGGGTGGCCCAGGCCCAAGAGGACAAGCCCGTGGTGGTGGATCCCAAGGGGCTCGATAGGATGCCCCCCATCGCCGAGGTGGCTGAGAAGCTCAACCCCACGGTGGTGTCCATCACCAACACCAGCATCGTCAAGGGGCGCAGGGGCCCCGACATGGGCGGTGATGGGCTGTTTGAGTTTTTCTTCGGGCCGGGAGGCCAGGGCGGGCGCCGTAATCCATCCCGGGAGGAAGAGCAGAAAGTCCAGGGGTTTGGATCCGGGGTGATCATCAGCTCGAACGGCGAGATCCTGACGAACCGGCACGTGGTGGAAGGCGCCCGAGGGGGGGATGCCGACACCCTTGAGGTCAAGATGGCCGATGGCCGCACGTTCAAGGCGAAGGTGCTGGGGAAGGACAAGGAAGTGGATGTGGCGCTCCTCAAGATCGAGGCCAGTCACCTTCCCTACGCGGTGCTGGGGGATTCCGACAAGGCGCGGGTGGGGGAATGGGTGGTGGCCATCGGTAATCCTCTGGGCCTGGAGCACACCGTGACCCAGGGCATCATCAGCGCCAAGGGGCGGTCGGGCAGGGCCATTGGGGATGGTCCGGGCCTGGAGTCCTACCTCCAGACCGATGCGGCCATCAATCGGGGCAACAGCGGCGGTCCCTTGCTCAACCTGAGGGGCGAAGTCATTGGCATCAACACGGCCATCAACCCCATGGGTCAGAACATCGGCTTCTCGGTTCCCTCGAACCTCATCTCACGCATCCTCAAGGACCTCAGGGCGGGACGTCCCGTGAGCCGCGGGTACCTGGGTGTGGCTCCCGTGGAACTCGACGGTGGCTTCCAGGATGTCCTTGGGGTCAAGCAGGGGGTGGTGGTCAGCGAGGTTACCAAGGGCCAGGCCGCCGAGAAGGCTGGGCTCCAGAAGCTGGATGTGATCGTCTCGGTGGAAGGTCAGGCAGTCAAATCGCCGGAGGACCTCATCCAGGCCATTGCAGGTAGGCGCGCCGGCGAGATGGTGAAGCTTTCCATTGTGCGGGATGGCAAGTCGAAGGAGGTCACGGTGCAGTTGGGCGCCCGTCCGGCCAACCCGAATGAGCCCGGGGAGGAGAACGAAGGCGAACGAACGCCGGAAGACACTGAAAAATCGGGCAAGTTGGACCTCCTCAAAGGCTACGGATTCAATGTCGAAGCACTATCGCCGGGCCTGCGGCAGCTGTACGGCATTCCAGCCTCCGCCAAGGGCGTTGTCATCACCGAGGTGGCCACCCGTGCCGAGGCTTCCGACAAGGTCCGACAGGGCATGCTGATCACGGGGGTGGGGCGCAAGGACATTTCCAACCTTCAGGAATTCCGCTCGGAGGTGAAGCGCATGGAAGGCAAGACCCTCCTCCTCCAGGTTGCCCAATTCGACCGCAACGGCCGGGAGGTCAGCCGCTATGTCTCCATTCCCCCCAGGTAGCGGGAAGGGTGAGCTCGATTCCATTGGAACCGCCGGGCACCCCGGCGGTTTTTTTCCGCTAGACTGTCCTTCCCCACTAGCTTAGGACACCGCCATGGGCCAACGCCTCCTCATCGTGGACAGCGACCGTGCCTTCCTGAAGGAACATCGGGATGCGCTGGACGCCAGCTATGAGCTCGAGTTGCTGGGCTCCACCGACGGTGCCATCCAGGCGCTGGAGCGGGGTGGTTTTGCGGCGGTTCTTATCTGCGTCGAGGTCTCCGAAAACAAAGGCTATGCCCTTTGTTCCGCCATTCGAAAGAACCCTGACCTGGCGGATATCAAGATCGCCCTCATCAGCGCCAAGGCCACCCAGGAAGAATATGCGCGCCATCAGAGCCTGCGGGGCAGGGCCGATCTCTACCTTCACAAACCAATCCTGCCCAGCGTCCTGGTGGCCGAATTGGCGCCCTTGGTGCCCGCGAAGGCCGTGGATCCCGATCGCCCCCTGGGCGATCTTTCGGATGTGGATCTTGGCGAAGAATGGCTTGAAAGCCTGAAGGTGGAAGTGGATTCGGATCTCCACGTGGGTGACCTGCCCATGAAGGTGGTCCACGAACCCTCACCAGCTCCCAAGCCCGCGCCGACACCCCAGCCACCACCGGTTCCCCAGCCCCCCCCGGAAACCACCTTCAAGACCATGGCCATCCAGATCCCTGCAGCCTTGAAGGCCCCCAATGCGGGCATGGTCGAGCTTCTGGAATCTCGTATCCAGGACCTGGAACAGAAACTGGTGGCCCGGGCGAAGGAACTGGAAAGCCGGAATGCCGAGCTCGAAGACCTGCGGGCCCGAGAGGCTGCAGCCGTCCAGAGTCTTGCGGATTTCTCGGCCTACCAGACCGAAGTGGAGGCCCTCCATGGGCGCATCCAGGAATACGAGGAGCTGGTTCAGGCCTATGCCACCCGGGGCCAGGAGCAGGAGGAGATGTCCAACACCCTCCAGGCCAGGCTGCAGGAGGCAGAGGAAGGTCTCCAGCAGTATGAACAGCACAGTTCCCAGCTTCAGTCGCACATCGAGCTTTTGGGTCGCCAGCGGGAACAGTACGAGGCTGAGCTTGAAGAACTTCGGTCGAGTTCAGCCACCCTGCATGGTTCTGCAGCCGAAGTGCTGGAATTGCGAGAGGCCCTTGAAAAGGCGAGCCGATTGGCTGCGCAGCGTGGACAGGAACTGGATGCCCAGGGTGAACTGAAAACCGCTTGCCAGGCCAGGATCACCGAGTTGGAACAGGAGCTTCGCCTGGTGCAGCAGGACGTCACCGGTCTCGAAGCCACCCTGCGAGCCCAGCGCAGGGAACTGGCGGAACAGGGAACCCTTCTGGTGGAGCAGAAGCAGCGTGAGGAGCGGCAGGGAGCCAGGCTCCAAGAGCTTGAGTCCCAGCTCGAGGAGGTCCGGGCGTCCCTCGCCCAGCGTGACCAGGCCCTCGCACAGGCCCAGGCGGAAACCCTTCAGGAGGCTGAGTCCCACCGCGCCAGCTTGGAGACCTTGACGGCCCAACAGGCCGAGGCCGCTTCGGCCCATGAATCGGAAAAGCTCGAACTGCGCAAGGCCCTTGAGGCCGCTGAAGCGGCAGCCCTGGAACAGCTGGAAGAATCTGAAGCGAAATGGCTGCGCCACGACGAGGCTCTGCGTGCCTCGGAAGCCGCCCTGGCAGAGGCGCGAAGGGAGCTCGAAGGCCAACAGGTCCAGATAATGGAGCTTGAAGGCCTCCGTGAGACCTATGCCAAATCAAGGCAAGAATGGGCCGACCTTGAACAGCGCTTGAACCGAACCCTGGCGGAACACCAACAGCAGCAGCACGAGCTTCTGGCAGGACTGGACGAAAAGGAGTCCCAGGTCGCCCGGCTCAACACAACCCTCGAGGCCCAGCGTGACCGGATCGCTCAATTGGAGTCCGAACAGCGGGAAGTGCAGGGTCAGTTGAACGAGCGCACGGCGCGCCTTGATTCCTTGTCGGATGTCCTGAAGGATCTGGAGCAGGGCCTGCGCAGGGCTTCGGACATGACCCGACCCTTCTGATGCACACGGGCCCACTGCTCCTCAGCATCTTCCTGCTGCTTGCTTCTGCCTTTTTTGTGCTGGCCGAGTTTGCCGTGGTCCGGGTGCGGCCCACCCAGCTGGAAGCCCTCCAGGATAGGGACCCCAGGGCCCGCATTGCCCTGCAGATCCAGTCCCGATTGAGCTACCACCTCTCGGGGATCCTGGTGTCCATCACCATCTGTGCCTTGGCCTTTGGTGCCATTGGGGAAGACCTCTTCCGCGGCCCCCTGGCGGGCATGCTCTCCTGGCTCCCCTGGCCACGCCTGGTGAATCCCATCGCCTCGGCCCTGGCCCTGCTCTTCATGACCACCCTTCACGTGGTGCTCACGGAGATGGTGCCGCGTTCCTTTGCCATCCGAAATGCCTCCCGTTGGGCCCTCTGGACGGCCCGGCCCATGGTCCTGTGGTCCCGCGTCATCCACCCCCTGACGGCCATGTTCTCCTCCCTCAGCCGCGGGGCTGAACGGCTTCTGGGCATGCCCCCCGGCGAGGAATCCGAGGACTACCTGCCCTCCGAGGAGGAGTTCAAGCAGCTCCTCAAGAAGAGCCAGGCCAGCGGTTCCCTCGAGCTGAGTCGGAAGGATCTCATCGAAAACCTCTTCGCCTTCTCCAAGCGGACCATCAAGGAGGTGGCCATTCCCAGGGGCGAGGTCGTGTATTTCGACCTTGCGGGCACCTTGGAAGAGAACATTGCCTTGGCCCGTTCCTCGCCCCACACACGGATTCCCTTGGTGGAAGGAGATCTTGACCATGTGGTGGGGGTGATCCACCTCAAGGAGCTCCTTTGGGCCCTGCATGAATCCCAAGGCGATATCTGCCTCAGGAGCCTCGCGCGCCCGGCATTCCTGGTGCCCGAGATGCGGCTCATTCAGGATCTCCTGCTGGATTTCCAGAAGCAGAAACAGCATCTGGCCTTGGTGGTCAACGAGCACGGTGGCATCGATGGCCTGGTGACCCTGGAGGATGTCCTGGAGGAACTGGTGGGCGAGATCCAGGATGAATTTGACCGGGAGGTCATCAACCTCCACAAGACCCGCGGGGGGGCTTGGTTGGCCCAGGGCACGGTGACCCTGGAACAGCTGGAGGATCACCTCCATTTGAAGCTGGAAGTGGAGGAAGGGGCCGTGAGCCTCGGGGGCTATTTCCAGGAACAGCTTGGGCGTGTGCTTCGGAACGGAGATGAACTCAAGATCGATGGTTGGAGGATCCGCGTGTTGGAGATGCGGGGACGTGCGCCCCGGAAGTTCCTCCTGAAACCGGTGGCCAGCCATGTGCCCGAAGCTTGACGGTTTCATCCTTGCCGCGGGGCTTGGAACCCGCATGGGACCCCTTTCCGCGGTGCTACCCAAGCCCCTGTGGCCCCTTCAGGGGTTGCCGCTGCTGCATTGGGTTGCCCGCGCCATGCAGGGATCGGGGCTGACCCACCTCGGCTGCAACGCCCATCACCTGGGGTGGCTCCTGGAGGCCGCGACTTGGCCCGGACTCAGGACCTTCCAGGAACCCCTGCTCATGGGCTCCGCAGGGGGGCTGCGCCATGCCTTGGCGGGTGCCAAGGACCCCCTGGCCGTGTGGAATGGGGATGCGCTCGGCGAGGTGCCTTGGTCAGCTTTTTTGGCGGAGCACCAGCGTCGAGGTGCAGAACTGAGCTGGCTGCTCGTGCCCCATCCTGGAGGGCCCTGGAACGCTGTCTACCTGGACCCCTCGGGTCGGGTGCTGCCCCAAGGTAAGCAGGGGCTGGGACCCTTCCATTTCACGGGGGCCAGTGCCTGGAGTGAGGCTGCCCTCGCCAAGATTCCTTCGGAGCCCTGTGATGTGAAACGGGACATCCTGCCTCGACTGACCCATCATGCGGGCATCGTGGTGGAGGCCTTCCCTTGGCTGGAAGTGGGTACGCCGGACCAGCTCATCGAAGCCGCGCGGCAGCTTGCACCGGGACTGGAAGGAAGGGTCCCCGGATGCTACATCCATCCCTCAGCGGAGGCTTCCTGTCAGCTCAAACGCTGCATTCTCGGGCCCGGCGCCAAACTTCCGCCGGCTTTCCAGGACCAGGATGCCTTTTGGTTCGAAGATCAAGGGCGATTGGTCCGTCTTGCGCTTCCCCGGGCTCCCGGCGGGGAATAGACTCCAAGCATGGACGCGCGTCTGGATGGTGCCTGTGAACGTTGGGGCTGCAGTGAACCTCACCCTCTTGCCGGGGATGCCGGTGCCCGCCAGTACTTCCGGGTGGTTCACCCGCACCTTGGCACCGCCTTGGTCGTGCTCTTCCCTGACCCCATGGGGGAAGGCGTGGATGACCCCTACTACGATTATCGCGCCCTCCAGGCGTACCTGGACCCTGTGGTGCCAGTCCCCACCATCATTCAGACCTGGGATGAGGCCCGCTGCCTCCTGGTGGAGGACCTCGGTGATGTGACCCTTGAGCGCAGGTTATCACTGCATCCGACGGAGGAAATGCGGTGGGTCGAAGCCGTGGCGGACCAGCTGGAGTTGTGGCTGGGAATCCTCACCGAAGGGGCGCCTTCCAGGGCATTCTTCATGCTCAGGTGCTTTGATGAACCCAAGTTCACCTTCGAGTGGAACTACTGCCGGGAGCATTTCTTCCGGGACTTTCTCGAAAAGGACCCGCCCAAGTGGCTCGATAGGATGATGGGGGATTTGCAGCGCGCCATGGAGCCCAGGGCCCGTCGGCTGGTCCATCGGGATTTCCACGTGCGGAACCTGATGGTTCACGGGGATCGTCTGGTGACCCTGGATTTCCAGGATGCTCGTCGCGGCGGAGCCACCTATGACCTTGCCTCGATTCTTTTCGACGGATATTGGGACTGGTCCGAGGAGGCAAGCGCCCGCCTCGTGGATCGCACGCGCTCGGCCCTGGGCTGGTCCGAATCCCTGCTCTGGGAGGAGCTCAACCTCAGCGCCCTGCAGCGGAATTTCAAAGCCCTGGGGACCTTTGGATTCCAGCTTGTGCACCGTCGCAAGGCTCACTTTGCCTCGGCAGTGCCGCGGACCCTTCGCCACATCCTCGGCCATTTCCGGCGGTTGCATCACGGAGAGGGGGTGCTGGCCGCAGAGCACTGGCTTCGCCTGGCCGAGCAGCGTGTGCTGAAGGGGTTGGCGGGGTAGGTGCCAGGTGCAGTGCCCATGGACCGCCATGGGGCGCTGAGGGGGCGGAGGTTACCCGTGCCAGGCCACGTCCGGGTGACCGGTCAGGGCGTTCTCGGCCCGTGCCAGGGCGAAGAGCCAATCGCTCAGGCGGTTGAGATAGACGAGCATTCCAGGGGGCACCTCTTCCGTGCGGGCAAGGGCGACCACGAGACGCTCGGCCCGTCGGCAGATGCATCGTGCCAAGTGGGTGTAGGCGGCAGCGGGTGAGCCGCCGGGGAGTACGAAATGGGTCAGCTTTGGGGCGAGGGCCGTGAGCCGATCGATGTCGGCTTCGAAGGAGGGCAGATCCCAAAGGGGGGTCGCAAGGGTTCGGGCGAGCTTGTCACGGGCGTGGGCCGGGGTGGCCAGGTGGGCCGAGATGACGAAGAGATCGGATTGAATCCTGTCCCAGAGCTCGGCTCCGGCAGCCTCGGGTGTGGCATGGAGTCGAACGACACCCAGGGCGCTGTTGAGTTCATCAAGGGTGCCGTAGGCCTCGATGCGGTGATGATCCTTGGGGACCCGTTCGCCTCCAAAGAGGGCCGTGGTGCCGGTGTCGCCGGTGCGTGTATAGATCTTCATGCGAAGCGTCCACTCCATGCGGCGGGATCGGCCTTCCAATCCTGAAGGGAGACCCAGTCGGCCTGGTCGATGGCCCCCCGGTCCCGGGCCGCCTCCGCAAGCGTTTCGAACGTTGTGAGGACCTGCCACTCCACCCCGGCTTCGGCAAAGGCGTGCTCGGCCGCTGGAAGCCCGTAGGAGAAGAGGGCCAGGACCTTTTGGACGTGGCCCCCCTCGGCCCTGAGGGCCTCCACGCAGCGAAGGCTGGAGCCGCCCGTACTCAAAAGGTCCTCGATGAGCACGATGGTGTGGTCTTTGGCCAAAGGGCCTTCCACCTGGCGTCCCATGCCGTGTTTCTTGGGCTCGGGTCGCACGTAGGAAAGCGGCAACACCAGGGCATCGGCCACGAGGGTGGCCCAGGCGATTCCTGCGGTGCTGGTGCCTGCGACCAGGGAGGGCCTCAGGGGGCTGACCCGCTGGGCGAGCAGGTCCCTGATGGCGGAGCGGAAGCTCGGGATGCCAAGAAGTTGGCGGTTGTCGCAATAGATGGGGGCATTGAGGCCCGACGCCCATCGGAAGGGCGCACGGGGGGACAGTTTGACCGCTCCGGCATCCAGGAGGGCATGGGCAAGGTCGAAGGTCATGGGGGCTCCTCCGGCGCTCCTGACAGCTTGTAAGGTGCTCCATGGAGGGCCGACAACAGGTTACCCCAAGGTCGATGGACCGTCCGGGAACGGGGGATCGAGGGGCCGACTGTTGCCAAATTTCCACGCATGTGGTTGCCAAGTCGCGGCTGCGAAACCCAGTCGTGGCTGCTGGCCTAGAATAAATCCATTCAAAACATTGATTAAGACGTTCTTCGAGATGCCTTTCCAGGTTGCCGCACGTGGGATTTCATCCTTGACCTCCACGCGCGAATACGGTTTGATTCTCTATCCCCTCGCAGCTCCGGGTCCCTCGTCAGGCACTGTCCGGTCGTGGGTGTACGCATGGGAGGCTTTTCGGGCCGAAAAATGCGTCCAAAAGCAGAGCGGCAAGCTGTTTGCAACCCAACCAAGGTTCAATTTTTTCTTGACCCACGTTGCCCCTGTGGGCGACACTTCCCCTCAAACCAGCCAAGGGTATCTTTGGCTTGACTGCACGCTTCAAACCCCGGAGACTGACAGCAATGTTCGTCTTCGAACCAGCTTGGGAAAATCATCCCAACTTTCCATCACCCTCTAGGGAGGCCGCATGACGTATCGAACGCTCCGCAACGCTGGTGTTGCAAGCATCACTGCCCTGGCGCTGGCGCTGGTCGCCTGCGGCGGAAGTTCATCTTCCACCACACCGCCGGCGCCCATCGATCTCGCCCCCACCACACCCGTCTTCTCCGGGCCGGCTGCGGGCGTCACTGACCACCAGTACATCGTTAACGTGTCCTCCAGCGACCCCGAGGGCAAGCCCGTGACCTTCTCGGCCACCGCCACCGGCGGCACCGTGACCGTGGCTGGCAATGTCCTGACGGTGAAGCCCACCGCCGCTGGCACCCTCACCCTGAACGTGACGGCCAATGATGGCGCCAAGACCACCGTCGCCACCTGGGGCATGCCTGTAACCGCCAATGCGGATCCCGTGCTGCCCAAGGCCGCCACGACCCTGGCCTTCGGCGGAAGGGAAAGCATCGCCCTGGCCGGCCGCGATGCCGACAACGATGTGGTGACCTACACCATCCTTGGTGGTGCCGACACCACCTTCACGGGCGCCAGCCTGAATGGCAATGCGCTTGAACTGAATGCCGCAGGTGTGGCTGCCGGGACCTACAAGGTGTCCGTCAAGGCCACCCAGTCCGGCAACAACCTGGTGGCGTCCAAGGACACCACCCTGGTCCTGAACATCACCGTTCTGGCCCAGCCCAACCTGCCCCCCACCAACGTCCTGATCCAGGGCCCCGCTTCCGTGGTGCAGAACCACACCGCGACCTACCTGCTCAGCGCCAGTGATCCCGAGGGCCTGCCGGTTGCCTTCTCCAAGAAGAACGAAGCCGATCCCTACACGATCGTCGGCAATGTGCTGACCTTCACGCCCGCCGCTGCCGGCAATCAGGCGATCACCGTCGTAGCCAAGGACAGCGCCAACCAGACCGCCGAGCAGACCCTGACGGTTGTCGTGACCGCGAACCGCGCGCCTGTGATGACCCTGCCTGGCAGCGTCACCATGGAAGCCGCCACCGAGAGGACCCTGCCCCTGGGTCCCGACCGCGATGCCGACAACGACCCCATCACCTACACCAGTGCCGACAAGCCGGCCTTCGTGACGATCCTGGGCAATCAGCTGAACATCAAGCCTGCCAAGGCTGATGGCGGGCAGACCTACAACTTCACCGTCACGGGCACGGACGGCTTCGGTGGCACCACCAATACCGCCGTTGTGCTGGTGGTCAATCCCGCCGCCATCGTGTTCAACGTGACCAACGTGACCCAGCCTGAGCCGGCCAAGCTCTATGCTGGTCGCACCTACCCCAACGACGCCAAGCCCCGCGCCACATCGGGCGATCTCTACAATAACCGTTTCACGGCCTACTGTGACTATCCTGTCACTGCCACGGATGAGCTGACTTGGTCCTTCATCTACAACGGAACCACCATTCAAGAGCAGAAGACCACTGGCTCCAATGGTGCGACTACGGGCGCCTTTGTTGAATTCAGTCCCATCAAGATCCCCTTGACTGATTTTGGTGCCACCCGCTTCTACAGCGTTCAGGTCCAGGATTCCAAGGGCAACATCGCCCGCAGCAACCTCTATCCTGTGACGCCCAAGGCCCCGAACTTTGCCTACGTGAAGGAAGTCAAGCTGAATGATGTTCGTGGTCTGCGCACGGATGGTTTGAAGCCGATCTGGAATGCACCCGCTGCTAACGCCGCCCTCACCTGGCCTGCCCAGTTCATCGACCTGACCCTGACCGCCGATGACGTCTTTGCCCCGGGTGGCGATGGACTGAAGCCCTTCAAGTTCACAAATCCGAAGGCCTTTATCGCTGGAACCACCACGGCCCTGACCGGTGTTCTTACGTTGGCGGACTCCTCAACAGCGGTTGATAACACCTCCGCCGTGCTGACGTACACGCCTTCCCAGGCTGATCTCACCAAGATCCCCTATTTCACTGTTGATGTCACCAACTCGGCTGGCATGACAACCACAGTGAAAATCGAGGGCCTGATCGCTGCCGCTGCCAACTTGAACGTGAAAAAGGAGTTCGACGGAACGGGTCTCCCCAATCCTAAGACCACCGAAACACTGGGATTCGACGCGGGTAAGAACCTCATTGCCGTGCGCGAAAACCGCGCTCCCGGCATTGCGGTTGTTCCTGGTGCTGGTCCTGCCACAGTCGCTGGTGAAGAGGGCTCAACGGCCTACAAGGTCGTGGATGGCGTCAACATGAACATCAGCGATGTTGACGTAACACCCGGTGTCAACAGGGACTTCTTGGATACTGTTGGTGTCCTGCCGCTGGACTTCCCCAAGTTACCGAACCCCAACAGCAAGTCGGGTGCCAGTGGATACCTGCTTGCTCCCGCCTACACCCAGATGAATGGCGATGAAGTTGACACGAGTGAAAAATCAATCAAATTCAGTCGCGCCCCTTACACCTTGATTTGGAACCCCATTGACCACAAGGATGTCCGCAAGGAGCTGGGCTTTAACGTGAAGCCCGCGGATCTGTATGATGCTGTTTCGGCCACTGGCCTGAACTGGGTTGCCCAGATCGCCGCCCCCATCACGGGCTTCAAGCTGGATACGGTTGTTGGTGGAACTCTTGCCGGCAATCAGTTCGACACAGCACTTACTGGCGTAACTCCGACCGCGCGCAAGATCCACCTCTACCCTGTGCACTCCAAGGCAACGGTTGGCGCCGTTGCAAGTCAGGTTTACCCCTACGCGGCCGGCGCAGCCTACGTTGCCGATGCTGATCTGAGTGCGACCACGGGGGCGAGTGCGGCACCTTCCGAATTCGGAATCCTGTCCACCGCAACGCATGGCATTTACGTCACCCCAATGACCAACCCCGCCAGTGGTGCGATGGCCTATTTCACAAGCCGTGGCATCAATGGTGACAACGCTGCAGGGCTTACCCCCCTCGCATCCGATAATGTGGTGCCCTATGGCTACTACTTGGTCAAGATCGATGACACCCGCACCGGGTTGCGTCCTGTCGATTTCAAGAACCGCTACTTCTTCACCAACACCACGGGTGGCTATCAGAGTGGCGCTCCCGCTCCCGATCCCGATAGCCTGGATCTGTCCAAGACCTACCTCGGCCGCGATATGGCGGATGCCACAACTGCCCCGACCACGCTGGGGCTCAACGCCGACCTGCGCATTTCCACCTTGAATGGCCTTACGCTGTGGGACAACAAGCGCAGCGCCCTGCAGTTCAGTATCCCGAAGGGCAGCAAGGGCAACGTGTTCCTTAGCATTGGCACCAGTGCCAGCACCACCAATGTGCTGAGCACCGCCGCCCTGCAGCTTCCTTTCCCCACCATTCATTCGACGCAGAATATTGCCAAGCCTGGGGTTGCTGCGGGCGCGCTGCCGGCCAATTCTCCGATCGTGGACGGCTCCACCGGAACGTCCAGTGGTGATCTGGTTGCTGATTTCGACGGTCTCGTGCCC
Organism: uncultured Solibacteraceae bacterium; assembly: GCA_964589695.1. GTDB lineage: Bacteria > Acidobacteriota > Holophagae > Holophagales > Holophagaceae > CAZPUI01. The sequence goes on from CAZPUI010000015.1 coordinate 17,485, forward strand.
AATGTCGCTGGTGCAACTCCCGACGCCATCATCATCACTCAGCTCGCACCCAAGGACATCCCGGCTGGTGCTGTGACCATCAAGGGTATGGCGGTCACCAAGACTATCAGCCCCTCCCCGAGCCCGCTCCCGGTCATTACTGCCGGTGGGATCGTGGACTATCTCAACATGAACACCAGTGCTGCCACAGCCGCATCGGACAGCTGGTATACCAACATCAAGCGGTCGGCCTTCTACAATGCGCTTGCCAATACTGGCGGCGTTACAGCTGCTCCGGCCAACTACGCAGCCTACAACAACGAATTCTTCGGTGTCTTCTTTGCTCACCTTGGTTATGCGGATGCTTTCGAGCAGAACGCTGCCCTGTTGCTGAACTTCCAGAATTTGAAGGATGCCACCGGTACTGCCGTTAGCGCGCCGGTTGCAAACGGTGCCGATCTTGACCTCGGCTCCCTCACCTTTGGAAATCCCTGGACCAGCAGCGCCTCGGCGTATAAGGTTGCCCAGTACTTCATCCAATCTGCTGTCGCTGTGTCTGACGGAACCAATGCTCCTGCCGCCGGTCCCGCTGTCGGGGATTACGGCACGCTGGCCAAGGTTGGGTACGTCACAAACGCTGCTGCAGCTCCTGGAGCTGATGGTGGTTATGCCCCGACCATTACGCCAGTCACTGGTGTGAAGTTCTACTACACGAAGGCCGTCGTGGCTCCTGACACCACCGTTACTGTGGTGAATGTGGATGTTGCCAATCGTCAGACGCCGACTGGTGTGGTCAACGCCAACGCCGTTGCGCACGGTCAGGGCACGCCTGCCAACGGTACCGCTGCCTTTACCCTGAGCTGGAACAAGCCCACCAATTACAGTGGCGCAGATGTTGAAATTTGGTCCTACGTGGGTGCCGGAGCTGCCACCAAGCTGACCACCGTGACCACCGGTGGTACCAGCATCAAGATCCCCACCACTCTCATGCCTGCTGGATCTTCCTACTTTTTCAGGATTCGCGCCTATAACATCCCCGGCGTGAATTTCAACATCACCCCGCTGAAGCGCGCCCTGCCCTTCGGCTATGCTGACTTCGTGACCCAGGCGATCCCCATGACCTAACCTTCGGAAAGCATTGCTTTCTGCGAACAGGACGGCCCTTCGGGGCCGTCCTTCTTGATAATTGGTGACTCTCACTTCGGCGTAGCCACGAGGCGCTGTACCTGAAGAGAGTCGAGCGACGAGAGGTTCTGGCAGGCCTTGCGGGTGTTTTCGGAAAAATAGATGAAGTGTTTATAGATTTCTCTGCACCAACTGTCCACAAGCTCCTGTAATGTCCTGACCCCGGGACCTTCTGACACTCACGGTGATGCCAGCCTTGACCAGGAGCCCGGCAATCTCGTCGATTCGGGTTTCGCTGGGGGGTTCGAACCCGGAGCCTTCATGGGGGTTGAAGGGGATGAGGTTCACCTTCGCGGGGAAGCGCTGGGCGAAGGTCCGCAGGCGTTTGGCATCCTCGGGGGTGTCGGTGTGGTCCTTCAGGAGCACATACTCGAGGGTGATCTTTTCCTGGGGCTCCAGGGGGAAGTCCTTGAGGGTGGTGGCCAGGGTTTCCAGTCCCCACACACGGTTCACAGGCATGATGCGCGAGCGGGCTTCATCGGTGGTGCCATTGAGGCTCAGGGCCAGGCGAGGGCGGGGGCTTAAGGCGGCCAGGCGCCGGATCCCGCTCACAAGGCCCGAAGTGCTGAGGGTGATGCGCCGGGGGGGGATGGCGAGCCCTTTGGCATCCGTCAGGATACGGAAGGCTTTCATGACGTGGTCCAGGTTGTGGAGGGGCTCTCCCATGCCCATGAAGACAAGGTTCACGGGCTCTGGGGCGGTGTGCCCATGGTGCAGCAGCATGGCCCAGACTTGGCCGACGATTTCGGCTGGGGTGAGGTTGCGAAGGATGCCCATCTGACCTGTGGCGCAGAAAGTGCATCCCATGGCACATCCCACCTGGCTTGAAATGCACAGCGTTCGGCGACCCTCGTAGGGCATATGTACCCCCTCCACCTGATAACCGTCCTTGAGTCGGAAGGCATGTTTGGTGCTTCCGTCCACGCTGGATACGGATTCGCTGATGGCAAGGGTCTCGAGGCTGAGAAAGTCCTGCAGTCGGGTCCTGAAGGCTTTCCCCAGATGCGTGAAGTGGTCCCAGCGGCGCCAGCGCGCGGCGTGGATGCCATCAAAGATCTGATCGCCGCGGTACGCCTTCTGGCCCCAGGACTGGAGGAGGAGGCGCAAATCGACCCTTTCAAGGCCAAAGGCATCCACGAGGTCCGGGTTGGACAGTTCAGGGGCAGGGGATTCCCAGGGTGGAAGGAGCATACGCGTGACCTCGTGAAACATTGTAGGAGGGGACACGCACTGAGAATCCAAAAGGCCAGGTAGCCGCCCAAGAACAAACTGCGCGGTTAAAAAAAATCTCGAGCACTCCAAATTGAACCGCTGTGCTGCTTGGTCTTAACCTCTGCCAAAAGTTGACATCGATGGTTCTCTTGGGGCATCGATGACCAATTTCCCGGTGATGTGCAAGCTGGGCCAAACTTCAGGAGCGATGGCGATTCGTTGGAGACGAAAAAGCGAAGGCCAGCGATGAACAGCGAGGAACAGCGAGTGCGCCAGGCGAAGCCTGGGTAAGGAGGAAGGATGCAATAGACAA
>CAZPUI010000016.1:0-20100 GCA_964589695.1 uncultured Solibacteraceae bacterium
AAATATGAGTTTTTGCCTAGGAGGGCCCCTCATGCCGTCGACCACCGAACCCAACCCTGTCCTGGAATCCATCCTGGTTCAGTCCAGGCTGTCTCGCTTTCTCTGCACGTTGAGGGACGAGGGGGCGAACATCCAGGAGGGCGTGTTTGCCCGTGTGGATTTCCTCGAACTCTACAAGGAAGGGAAGGTCTCCTTCTGCAACGGCAACAATGCCAACAATCCCTACTGGGCGACCGCCTTGCCCAAGGCCCCGGGTCAGCCCACGGATGTGCCCGACTTCTTGCCCATCGACAATCCCGACCCCAACGGCCCGAAGCTGCACCTTTCCATCCATCTCCAGGCCTCCGAGGCCATCGTGCTGGTGGGAACCACACCTCCCGAGGTGAAGTATTTCAGCCATGTTCCTTTCCTGGTCACCGCCCTCGGCCGAGAGGCGGCCAACGATCCGGCCGAGCCGCCCCTGGAGGGTCAGATCATCCGCAACAAACCGGTGGTGTCCATCCAGTCACCCCTTCCCCGGCGCATGCTGTTTGGGGGCTTGGGCGATCCCCTCAACAACCTGAAGATCAGCACTGAAGGCACCCCCCATGGCGCGCCCGGATGCCCCTTCGATCAGCTCTTTGTGCTCATCTATGCCTCGGACGAAGGTGTGCTGAGCGAGGTCAAGGCGGCCGCCCTTCGCGCGGGATATCCCGAGGTCTGCATCAACAGCATCGTGGTTCCCTCGGAAGTCGCGAACCTCGGCGTGGACCACAAGGCGGACACCTTCAGCTTTGCCAACCGGATCTCCAACAATCCGACCGACCCTGCGAAGTTCAAGGCCTACACGGACAACCCTCCCGTGAATGTGTTCAGGGTGACCACGGCCCGACAGCCCCAGGCGCCATTGTCCATGCCCACCCTGTCCCCCAGGGGCAGCGGCCGGACCGAATTGCCCCTCTGGAAACCCGTGCAGAAACTCAGGGACAAGATCCTGGAATGCCACCTGCGGGATGGGCGCTACAAAGCCTACGAATTGACAACCGATGTCTGGATTAACGAGAGCTACATCGCCATCCAGCAGGGCCTGGACAACCTGGGAGAGAGCCGGGATACGGTCTATTTCGCCACGGAGGCCTTCGTCCTTCCCAAGGACAGCTTCCTGGTTGCCTATGGCGTCAACCACGCTCGCACGGGCAAGGCCGTGTATTCGAACCTGGTGGTCTATGGCAGCCCCTTGGACAACGGCGTCCTTTCCGTTCCCAACACCACCTTCGCGGGAAGCGCCGAGGCCTACACCGATGAGCCGGATGCTTCCAGCCTCTATGCCTGGAGGTTGGGTTTCGATCCAGGGCTTTTCGACACCCACTACAGTGTGGTCCCCACGGTTCCTTCGCTGGCGGTGCCCGATGGACTCATCCCAACGGATCACCTCTACCTGGGATTCCGCGCCTACATGGAGCCCACCACCAAGGTGGGACCGGCCTGGCACGAACTGATCCTGGATCGGGTCATCGTGTTTGTTCCGCGGTAAAGGGAACCGGTCCCCTGGCGCGCCGTCGAGAGGTGTTCGTGGACAGTCCCTCCGGCAGATTGGCGCCGCGCATGGATACGGCGCCCAAAGGTGGCTCCTGGACCCGGCGGGACCCAGGGGCGGCCTTCAGCGCACGGTGACCACGGCCTCCACGGCCTTCCCCGTGCCCTCCAGGCTGGTGGCCCGCACTCGGTAGGTGCCTGGGGTGGCCGGGGCGGTGTAGAGCCCCTTGGGGCTGATGGTGCCCCCGGTGGTGGTCCAGGTGATGGCCGAATGGTTGGTGCCGCTCAGGGTGGCCGTGAAGACCTGGGTGGCCAAGGGGGCCAGGGTGGGGAAGGAGGGCGAAATCCAGGAGGGCTGGATGCGCCAGGTGGTGACCGGCTCCGCGTAGAGGATGGTGCTGGGCTTCAGGGCCAGTGCCAGGGGGGCGTCCTCCATGAGGCTGCGCCGCACCTGCCCCGTGGTGGCGTGCCACCAGAGCAGGTCCGCCCGCCCATTGCCATCGTAGTCACCGGCATCCACGATCTGCCATGCAAGGTCCGGTTCAGTTGCGAGGACCGTGCCTGCCAGTGCACCCACCCCCTTGTCGGAGGGGGCCAAGGGCTGGACCCAGCAGATGCCCGTGGCAAGGTTCCTCCAGAGCAGGTCCGTGGTTCCATCCCCATTGAAGTCCGCGGTGAGGAGGAGCTTCCACACGGCAGGGTCGGTGGCTTGGTGGATGAGGTTGCCGCTGGTCGGCTTCGGGGCGGTCCCATTGGCCAGGATGGGCTTGACCTCTCCAGTGACCCGGTTCCAAAGCAGGACATCCGCCTTGCCGTCCCCATCACAATCACCCACCCCTGCCACCTGCCAGTCCTCGGATTCCAGGATCCCCAAAAGGCTCGTGGGGGCCGACACCGAGGGGAGCTGCACCACCGCCAGCCACCGGGTGCCATCCTGCTGCCATAGGAGGTCCACCTTGCCATCGCCGTCGAAATCCCCCACGCCGACGATTTTCCAGGTGGTGTCGGGCTCGGTGTAGATCACCTCGGAGCCGGTAGGGATGGCGCCGTTCATGAGCATCCGTTGGACCTGCCCCGAGGCACTGTTCCACCACAGGAGGTCGGCGCGACCATTGCCATCGCAGTCCGCCAGCGCCACGATCTGCCAGAGGCCGGCGGGCTCCAGGGGCAGGACATCGGCCCCGCCCTTGACGCCTGTGGTGTTGATCAGTTGCGCGTAGGCTGCGCCATTGGCCGTGTTGCGCCAGCAGAGGTCCGAACAGCCGTCACCATCGAGGTCGTGGGGTGCGGGTACTTTCCCCCCCGCCACGAAGAGGGTCACGGTGGCGGTGACGGAAGTGATGGCATTGGAGGCCGTCAGGGTATAGGTGGTGGTCATGGTGGGACTGAGGGGCCGGCTTCCGGAGGCCGACACCTGGCCCACCCCATGATCGATGACCACGGTGTCCGCATGGAGGGTGGACCACGTGAGGGTGCTGGATTGGCCGGGTTGGATCGTCGCAGGGGTCAGGTGGAACCCTTGAATCTCGGGTCCCGCCAGTACCGGCAGGCTCACGGTCGCCGTGGCGGAGGACGTCCCCGCGGCGTTGATGGCCTTGCAGGCCAGTTGCAGGGTGCCCGCCGGACCCGCACTGAACGTGATCTGGGGTGATGAAGTGCCTGAGGTAAGGGTGCCCCCGGCGATGGACCACTGGAAGGTCATGCCCTCCTGGATCCCCACCGAGGCGGTGTACCCGCCCCGCCCCGCCACCAGGGAACGGGCGGAGGGGGTGATGACCGGGGTGGTGGGCAGGGGCGCCGTCTTCACCGTCAGGGTGCGGAAGATGGAACCCCCCTCCCCGGAGACCGTGAGGGTGAACACGGTTTCGGCACTGAGGGGTCCCGTGCTGATGGGCACGCCACTGCTCACGGCCCCAACCCCCTTGTCGATGGTTCCGAGGCCATTGAGGAAGGTGGCCGTGAGTTTCGTGGCGCTGTCGACGGTGACCAGCTCCTTCTCCGCGGAAAACGCCGTGATGGAGGGGGCGGGCGGAGGTACATGGTGGGACTGCGTCGAGCCGCCCCCGCAACCCATCCCCAGGGCCACCCATGCCACGAGGATTGGCTTCAGAAGCCTCCCCGCCGACGCGGCCCCAACGAAGGCCAGGGTCGGGGTGCCCTTGGACGCGTTTCCCAACGGGTTGCTCATGGATTCTCCAGGATCATGCGGGATACCGTGGGATCAGAAATTCAGGCTCAGGCCGCCACCGAACCCGCCATGGGTGCCCGCACGAAGGAAGGCGCCGAATCCGTTCCTGCCGTGCAGGGAGATGAAGGCCGTGACCCCGAAGGCCTTCTTCCCAACGTTGTCGTACCACCCGTTGGACTGTTTGGGGACCACGTACGTCTCCTGGTTCCCATATTCAAGCCCCAGGCCTGCGGTCAGGAAGGGGCCACCTCCGTAGAGGCCGCTCCAGTAGGTGCGTTTCTCCAGCAGGTCCCCTGCGCTTACTTCACTCTGGGCATAGGTTCCGCGCTGCCACTGGGTAACGCCCCCGAAAACCCCGAGGTAGGTGAGTCCTCGGCGATAGACGGGGATGCCGCCCTGGGCCACGAGGGTGAAGCCCCCGGCTCCGCTGTCCACCTTGTTCGCGCCCACCTGGATGAACCAGGGTTTCGCGGCAGGACCGACTTCCTGGGCATAACCCAGCAGGGCGAATCCCCCAATCGCGGCGATTCGAAGGGCCTGGATCATGGATGCTCCTTGGAGGCTGGGGTGGTTTGAAGCTTGATGGCCAGCGCCTTGGCCGCCTGGAGGATGGCGTCCTCGGCAGACTTGCTGGGATCCACACGGAACCGTCCCTTGGTGCGAACCTCGTGGATGGCCACGGTGCGGGCGGATTCCACTTCGATGAGCCGAACCTTCAGGGCAAGGGTGCACCCCGTCAGGGTCATGGTCAGGTCGCCACTTGCCAGGGCAAAGACCCCGACCCCGTCCAGTCTGCCCAGCTCCTTGATTTGCTTTTCGTCCACCATGCCGCTGTGTTGCCATTTGAGCTCCCGCAGGAGGCCCTCCAGCAGCTTGGGATCACGTTCCACCCAGTGGTAGCGACCGCTGCCGTGGAAGACTTCCCGCAGCCGATCCTGGATCAGCTTCTTGGCGTGGACCGTGGCCGCCGCGTCATCGGAGTTCAGCTCCACGGTGAGCAGGGTGATGCCCGTGGTGTCGAGCGTTGACTTCACGGGCACCTGCCCCGGAAGGCTCAGGCAGACGGTGAGGACAGCGGAGACACTCCAAAGGAGGCGGAGGGTGGGGTGGAACGGCATGGCCTGCCCTGGGTGGGGTGGAGGAGGGGGGGAATGCAGGTCCGGTGGGGGCCGGGGGGGATGGGTGTGGACCTCCAGTGTTGCCATGGACCATTCGTGTGCGGGCACTCGCGTGGAATCCCTGCACAGGGCTCAAGGCGCTGGAAGATGGAACCAAGGTGGCAGACCCTGGGATCCCATCTGACTGGTAAGCATGCCGGAACCATGTCCACCTGTTCAAGGTCCGCCTGTCTTGGGAAGGATCCCAAGTTTCAGGCCTTCTCCGGGGCGGGGACGCCACGCTGATAAGGCCTGCGAAAGGCTGCTGGGGCCCGGTGTCAGGGATCCTCAGGACCCGCCGAACCCAGGGGCCGGATGTACCGATCTGGATGAATCCATGGTTCAACCCCCGGGTTCAGCGGCGTTCTGTACCCCCTCCCAAATAGGGATCTGTCCCTGATCCAGGCCAGGAGTGGGATTCAGCATGGGAGTCGCCCCCCTGAGGAGTCGACCCATGGTTGCCGGTGCTGCTGCTCCCTTTTCCCACCCCTTGAAGGCTCAGGACCTGAGGCGATACGCCATGGCCACCTTCGACGCCGATGTGCGGGCAGCCGTGGTGCGCAAAGAACTCCGTCCGCTGACGGCCGAGGTCCTGCTGCATATCTTCCGGCACCTCCAGGAGGGGGCCCAGAGCCCCAACCGCCCGTCCCATCGCCTGCCGGGCAAGGTGCTGGCCGCCATGGCGACCATCCACATGGCCTCCCGGGCACGTCAACGGGGAGGAGCCGCTGCCATGCCAACCCAGCTCCACCTCGCTGGCCTGGAGCGGGGGCTCTTCTCCGAAGTTCCCTTGGATGTCTCCGGGTCTCCCCAGGAGATGGCCGAGTTCCTGCTCGGCGAGGGGTGATCCGACCGGTGCCCGGGGTCAGCCGGAAGGTGTTTTGGGATGCCGCGGGTGCGATGCTGAACCATGCCATCCCGCGACGCTTCCCTCGCCCCGCCCCTACGCAACCTTGGCCTCGTGGCCCATGTGGATGCGGGGAAGACGACCCTCACGGAGCACATGCTCTTCCTCAGCGGTAGCATCCGGGCGCTGGGGAGCGTGGACAAGGGCACGGCCTGCACGGACTGGCTGGACGTGGAGCGGGCGCGGGGGATCTCGGTGCGGGCGGCGGCGACCACCTTTGGCTGGCGCGATGTCACGATCAACCTCATCGACACGCCGGGGCACGTCGATTTCAGTGCCGAGGTGGAGCGAGCCTTGCGGGTGCTGGACGGGGTCATTCTGGTGGTGTCCGCCGTGGAAGGCATCCAGGCCCAGACCGTCGCCCTCTGGCAGGCCCTGCGCCGGATGGGGCTTCCGACGCTTATCTTCATCAACAAGCTGGACCGCCTGGGGGCGGATCCCCAGCGGGTCCTGGGGGACCTCCAGCGTCAGTTCTCGCCCATGGTTCTGCCCCTGCAGGTGGTGACGGCCCTGGATGCTGAACCGGTGATGCTTGAGGCACTGGCCGAGGGGACCCTACCCGCGGATGAGGTTCATGTCCTGGTCCTTCGGAACCAACTCCTGGAGCGGGCGGCGGAAAAGGACGAGGCCCTGCTGGAGGCTTGGGTGGAGGGTCGGTCCGTTTCGAACGCCGACCTTCGGGCCGCCATGGCGAGGCTGTCCCGGGCGGGAATCCTCTTTCCCGTCCTGTACGGCGCCGCCGCCAAGGGGCTGGGGGTGGAGCAACTCCTGGACGCCGTGGTGGATTTCCTGCCGCACCCCCGGGGCACTGCGCAGGGCCCGGTCTCCGGCCTTGTTTTCAAGCTGGAGCACGATAGGACCATGGGACGCATTGCCTACGTGCGCCTGTTCCAGGGCGTCCTGGCCAACCGGGACACGGTTCACAACACCACCCAGGATCGACCGGAGAAGGTCACCCAGATCCGCAAGGTCCATGGCAGCCGCCACCGGGACACAGGGCTGTTGGAAGCGGGGGACATCGCCTCCGTGTGCGGCCTGCAGGCCCGCATTGGCGACATCCTGGGGGATCCGGTGGCCGTGCCTCCCGCCTGCGGGCTGGCCATGCCCCTGCTGATGGTCCAGGCCCACCCGGCCCAGGATGGCGATTTTTCGCGGCTGGTGGCGGCCCTCCAGGAGCTGGCGGACGAGGATCCCATGCTGGAGCTTCAGTGGCTCCGGGACACGCGGGAACTGCATCTTCGCATCATGGGGGTGATCCAGCTGGAGGTGCTCACCAGCCTCCTGCGAACCCGCTTCGGTTTGCAGGCCACCTTTGGACCGCCCTCCGTCATCTACCGGGAGACCCCGACCCAGGCGGGGGAGGGTTCCATCGAATACACGATGCCCAAGCCCTGCTGGGCCGTGCTCAGGTTCGCCCTGGAGCCCGGAGAGCCAGGCTCCGGTGTGACCTTCGCTTCCACCGTGCGGGACGATGCCATTCACTACCGCTACCAGCGCCAGGTGGAACAGACTTTGCCCGAGGCCCTGAAGCAGGGGCTTCATGGATGGGAAGTGACGGACCTGAAGGTCACCCTCGTGGGGGGGGAGCATCACCTTGTTCATACCCATCCCCTGGATTTCGTCGTGGCCACGCCCATGGGCATCATGAACGGCCTGGAGGCCACGGGCACCACCCTCCTGGAGCCCATGGTGGAGGCGACCCTCACCGTGCCGGCGGCCCTGGGCAACCGGATCATCGGAGACATCCTCCAGATGCGGGGCACCTTCGACTCGCCCCAGGTTCTGGGGGACACCTTCACGGTGGTGGCCCTCCTCCCGGTGGCCACCTCCCTGGACTACTCCACCCGCCTGGGTTCCCTCAGCAGCGGGCGCGGATCCCTCACCACGCGCTTCGCCGGCTACCAGCCCTGCCCCTTGGAACTGGGGGCCACCTGTCCCCGCCGGGGGGTGGATCCCAGGGACCAGGCCAAGTACATCCTGAGTGCCCGCGGGGCGCTGTAGAGGGGTACCTGACTTATTGCCAGGTCAACGTTTTGGCCGTGGGATTTCCCGACCCCTTCTGTTGCAGACAGCTTAAATGCGGGGGATGCCAAGGCCATCAACCTGTCCGGTGGCCATCTCGGATCGCATCAAAGCACTGGTGGTCCCGCCCAGCGCCAAGGTGGTGCGACGCAAGGATCTGTCCTATCCCCGGGTATTCACGGCCAAAACCCTTGGATTCATGGGCCATGCCCGGAACCCATGCACCTCAGGGATGCACGACAAGACTTCGGCGTGGCTTTTCAAAGGAGGGGCGACACGTACCGCCTGGCCCCTTTTGGCCTCATCCAAACCTCCGAAGGGCAGGCCCACCTCCAAATCCTGGTGCAAGTACCCGAGGCCGACAAGGTTACTGTGGACAAGGCCCTGGAAATGCGGGCCCAGGCCAAGGGCCTGATGGACTTCAACGATCCCCGCCTCCAAACGTGTTGGTGGTAGGTCCCCCTGGATCCTGCGAAGGGCTGGACCCGGCTGAGCATGACGCCGGATCCGGGTGCCACCGCGAAGAGTAAGTAAATATCCCCAGATGAGCTAGGAATTTCCCAAATTTGATAAGGGTTCTTCACGAATCGAAAAGCAAGGCTTGACCCCTCCCTACAGGAAGAGGTTTGCGCTTCGCACCGGATCAAGCAACGAAATACCATTTAGGTGGTCATTAATGCTATTCCTCAATTTTGGCATTCAGATATTTCGTGAGCGGAAAATTGAAATATGTTTCAAGCTTGATTTTGAAAAAGAATCAGTGTCCTAAGCAATATTTTTTGGTTGTCCTATTTACCTCAAATCGATACGGCGGTATTACTTCCACCACCATCCCCCGGGGCCCGCGGATCCCTCGTCCTGTGGATAGGACGCGCGACGCTGTGAACCTCCTCCCCTGCTACAGGCTTGTTCGCAGAGCCTGTCCCAGAGGTTCTATCTATTTCTGCGAAACGAAAGGACAGATGTCCATGCGTCTTCCCAACCTTCTTTCTGGATCCCTCGTGGCGGCCGTGTTGATTGCCACCTCGAGCCTTTCGGCCCAGGTGACCATCAAAATTGCTCCCATAGAAGGGAGCATGGTGCGCTTCACTGCCACCAACAACACCAACAGGGAGGTCTCTTTCCTGCGTTACAACACGCCATTGGATGGCTTTGAAGCGAACCTATTCCGGGTGGAGCGCAATGGAAAGCCCCTCCCTTACATGGGCAAGCTGGTGCTGCGTCTGGGGCCCACGGAACAGGACTATGTCACGTTGGGAGCCAATGAATCCGTAGAATCGGTTGTCGATCTCTCTGAGGCCTATGATTTGTCCCAGGGTGGCAGCTTCGGCGTCCAATTCCGGTTTCCCGTGGGTATGACCTCGGGTCGTCGGCCGATCATCTCCTCAAAATCAGATTTTATGGCCCGAAGAGATCAGGTGGAGGATGAAGAGGATCTCGATAATCAGGAAGTGGAATCCAACCCTGTCAATATCCTGGTGGAAGAGATGTCTGGAGGCAGGGCGGCCTTTGTTGGTAAAGCTCCGGCGAAAGATAACATCATGATGGCTTTCGCGGGCTGCACATCGACCCAACAGTCTTCAATCAATTCCGCCAACTCGGCGGGAAGGAGCCTTGCCGCCGGAGCCTATAACCAGCTGAATAGTACCAGTGGCCCCAGCAACACTAAGTACAAGACCTGGTTCGGGACCTACTCTTCGACTCGCTACAGCACCGTCAAGAGTAACTACAGCAGGATTTACTCTGCCTTTGGACGCACGTGGGACTACACCTGCACCACCTGTTCCTCGGGCGTGATCGCCTATGTGTATCCCAACAACCCGTACAAAGTTTGGATATGCGCCTACTTCCACCAGTTCGGGAGCACTGAGAAGGGCAGTTTCCTGCTTCACGAGGCCTCCCATTGGGATGTGGTCGCCAACACGGATGATTTCGGATACGGCACGACCTTCTGCAAGAACCTTGCGATTTCCAACCCCACCAATGCCACCAGGAATGCTGATAACTACAGGTATTTCTCGAAGTACTAGGACCTGGATTGAATCATAGGCATGCAGTGGAGAGACTGATCTCCACTGCATATTCTTGTTGGAGTCCCAACGTGCGAAACGTCCTCCTTTGTGTGCTTGGCGCGATGATTCTCATTCACGTGAATTGTGCGCGGCCGAAGGCAAATGGGCCAATGGCTATCCAACCGAAGACTCTGGAGATCTCGGGAACTTATACTGGGGGCGCGATCACGACTTCTCAGGTGGAGGAAAGGGGCTTCTCAACACTTCTCGCGTTGCGCCAGGAGGTATACGAAACCCAGGCCAAGATCACGGAAGACTTGGCTTTTGAACGCCTTCTGGAATCCGAGGCATCCCGCCGAGGCATTCCCCCCAAGGAGGTGGTGCGGCTGGAGGTGGATGCCAAAATCATCGAACCCACGGCCGAAGCCTATGCCGAGGCCCGAAAGGAGATACGCCGCGTTCGTCAACTCCCAAAGGACGAGAACTTGGCCAAGGCGGAAGTGTTGGGCATCATGCGCCAACGGGATTGGGAGAAACGCTTCGAAGAGCTGCGCCACCGACTGCTGGAGGCAGGGGGTTTCCAACTGTCCCTGGACCCCCCGCGGTCCAAGACCCCCATCTATTCATCCAGTCCTGTGCGCGGCCCCAAGGATGCTCCCATCACCCTCGTGGAGTTCTCGGACTTTCAGTGCCCTCACTGCAAGACCGCTCAGGCGACGGTGCGAACCCTCTGGGAGCTGTACCCAAGCCTCATCCGCCATGTCTACAAATACATGCCCGTGGACACCCATCCCCAGGCCAAAGGCGCGGCTGAGGCGGGTGCCTATGCGGCCAAAATGGGCAAGTTCTGGTCCTATCGAACCCTCCTTCATGCCAGCGCTGATGACCTATCCCGGGAGACCCTGCTGAAACGGGCCGGGGAGATCGACTTGGATGTGGTGGGTCTCTCCAAGAGCTTGGATGCCCATGCCCAAACCTTCGAGGTGGAACGCGATATGGCCGATGCCGCAGCCATGGGTATCGATGGTGCACCGGTATTCCTGGTGAATGGCCGACTTCTGAAAGGTGCGCCACCCCTTGAGACCCTGGCCAAGATCATCAACGACGAACTCCGCCGGGCGGGCATTCCCCTGACACCGGAACAAGTGGCGAGCGCCGCAGGGCGAACGCCAGCACGTTAGGGGACCCAACTCTGGGCACGGATAGGTCGTTAATCCTTCTTGACCTTGTGGGCATGCACCTTGGCGTAGAGCTCAGGGGTGTAGGGCGAGACTTTGCCCTTCCCATGGCAGGCGGAGCACTCCTTCTTGGTGGGGATGAGGAGCCCTGCCTTCCGGGCGGCATCGGGGTTCTTCATGATCTGGATCGGTCGGTACTCGCTGCCGGGGCCGTGGCAGGCTTCGCAGTCCACGGGTGCGGCCATCTTGGCGTGCTTGGAGTCCTTCCAGGAGTCGTACTGCACCTTGTGGCACATGACGCATTTCTCGGGTCCGATCCGGGATTGCGCCAGCATCACCCCTGGACACGCGCACATCCAGATGGCGAGTCCCACCAGGTTCTTGAACACCCTCATGCTTCCTCCCACAGCCAAAGGCAGTTCTTTGGACGGCCAAACGATCATGAATTCTGCAGCATATCCAAGGATTTCTTGAGGCTTGTCCGCATGCGGTCGAAGGCTCGGATGAGAAGACCGACTTCATCGCTCCGGTCGGTTTCCAGCTTCACATCCACCTTGCCCATGCTGATCTCATTGGCCTTCTCCGTCAGCTCGGCAATGGGAAGCAGGATCGCGCGTTCAAGGTGGCGGTAGGTGAACCAGATGGTGGCGCCGATGAGGATCAGCCCAAGCCCCAGCACCACGGCCAAGGCCATCCGTTCCCCTTGCACGATGTCCGTGACATCCGAGAGCACCACCACAGACCCCACCACCCGGTCCTTCACATCCTTCAATGGGAAGGCGCCACAGGTGTAGGTCCGTCCCTCCAGGGAGGCGTTGCCCAGCACCGTGGGACCTCCAAGGGTCTTGGAGAGTTGGCCCAGTGCACCACTCTGCTTGAGGTGGTCCGGGCTGGGGAGGGTGGTGCCCATCACCACGTGGCCCGCCAGATCACTCCAGGCATCGCGCTTGCCGTTGGCCTTTTGGGCGGCCTTGTATTCGGATTCATTCATGAAATTTTTGTCAACAATGACGCTGACCTCGACATTGGCTTCCTTCTTGAGAAGGCTGTTGAAGTGGTCGATCTCCTCGCCGAACTCCACATAGCCGATCGTGTCGCCCCCCAGCTCATAGGGCGTCACCACCCTCAGGGCGAAAGCATCCTTGCCCAGCTCGATGCCGCTGGCCGTCGCCTTCCGGTCGCGAGCCTTCTGGAAGGTCAACCGGGTTGTGACATCCCCGAATTCTTCCTTCTTGTTCATGCGCAGGTAGGTCTCCCCATCAGGACCCATGAAATTGACATGTGTGATGCCATACCGCTCGCGGTTGGTCCTGAAGATGGGTTCCACAGACGCAAAGAGCTTGGCCTGCTCGCCATTGGTGAACAGGGTCTTGAATTCGGGCATCTGCGTGAACAGGTCCAGCGAGGCGGACATCAACTTGACGTCCGAATTCAGGATGGCTTCGTAGATTCGGGAGGAGTTGGCGACCGTTCGGTTGGCGTCCAGTTCCAGGTACTTGCGGTGAGAACCGATCACCAGACCGGCCAGGATCACCGTCATGACGACACCCATGGCCAGGACACCCCCCAGGAGTTTGTGCTTGATGCTCGGTTTGGATGTTTGACTCATGTCTACCTCGCGGATGGGTTCAGGATGCCCCGGGTTTCCTTGTTGAATTCCTCGCGGGCGCCAGGATCATCGATTTCATTGGCCAGGCTGAGCACCAGCTGTTGCAGGGATTCGCGTGTGGGGGATGGGTCCAGCATGCGTAGGCAGGCGCGGTCCAGAATGATGCGGCCCACGGGACCGATCTGGCGGATCAAGGCCTGCTGAAGACGGGCTCGGATTTGCGGTAAATCGGCCATCGGTGCGGCGATGGGTTGGGGCTTGGCTTCGATCTTCGCTTCGGTCTTCGCGACCGAAGGGGGAGGCGCCTCCATGGCCACGCCCCGCTCCAGTTTCCGCACGGCCAGGTTGAGGGACATGTCCAGGAGCTGGGCATTGATGGCATTCGTCCCCACCACCGCCAAGAGCCCCTGCTTGAATGGACGGGCGAAAACGCGCCCCTTGGCGTATCTGAATTCGAGGAGCGTGCCTTCGGTGCGGAGTCCCTGCACCGCCGTCGCCTCGTCGGAGAGCAGCGAGGCCACCTGGGTCAGCAGGTGGTCGTCATAGATGGAGGGAAAGGCGGCGGTGAGGATGGCGCCGTCTTCCCCGATGACCATGCTCCCCACGATGCCCGGCACGGTGTTGAGGTTCTGGATGACCTCCTTCATGTCCACTCAGCCTCCGCTGCGCTTCGGCGCCAAGATCCTGCGGACCTCCTGCTCGACCGCATCCAAGGGGGCTCCCCCTTCCACGTCGAGACAGAGGTAGCGGTCCTTCAGCTTGAAGACGAGAAGTTGTGCTTGGGTTCCCCGGATGAGGGCCGAATTCAGTTCACCCAGGCCCAGCCATTCGCCCATGGGGACACCCACGATGCCACCCAGGAAGATGCATTTGGCCGCCAAGGCCTCGGCCTTGGAGCTCGGATCCTCGATGGGAGCTCCCTGGGCGTTCAGGATCACGGCGTACTGCAACCCTTGTACGCCCTGGAGTCCGCGCATGAGCGGGGTCATGGCCGACCTCTCACCGACCGGCCCCGGGGCCGGGTCGACCAGGGCATTGCCCTTGGAGGGGCTGGGGATGTCCAGGGGAACTTCATCCAGCGGACCTTTGGCAGGCGTGCTTGAGGGCACATCGAAATCCGTCCTCTCCGTCGAATCGACAGAATGCTCTTCGTCAAGAAGTCGGAATGCCTCCAGTAATAGCTCTTGCAGGGTGGTCATGGGGGTGGCTGAAAGGGTCACCCGGTTCCCCAGCATCTCGATGGTGGGCTTGCGCCACGTCAGGATCTTCAGAGCCGCTTGATCCCCGGTCCGGTGACCCACTTTCGCGTTGACGAGCTGGCCGGCCTTGAACTGAAGGTGTCCTTCCTGACCTTCGGAGGCGACCTTCACCAGACACGTCTTGCGGTCCAGCTGGATCATCTGGAGGACGGTGGCCAGCGCTATCCCCGTGATGTGTCCGGACAGCACCATGGCCAGGACCTCCTCGACCTTTTCGCGGAGCTGGGCCAGGCTGAAAGGTTTGTTGAGGATGTAGTCCACCCCCTGGATCCCAAGGGTGTGGCTGACTTCCTCCGACCCGAAGGCGGTCATGACGATGACCGGAGTGCCTGGCTGATGAAGGTTGAGGTAGGCCAGGAGCTCGAACCCATCCATCTCCGGCATCCGAAGGTCCGTCACCACCAGGTCGATGCGCTGGCGCTGCAGAATCTCTTTGGCCACCAGGCCGTTGGAAGCCTTGAAAATTAAATAATCATCGCTGCAGCCCTCAAAAGCTTCGGACAAGGCTTCCAGGAAGTCCGGCTCATCGTCCACGAAGAGCACCGCCGGATGGCCCTCGGGGGGGCCGGGTCTGGGGGTGACTGCAAGGGGGGAGGTAGGCGTTTCAGGGAGGAATTCGGTCGCGGACATTAAATATCTCTTTAATTTTGTAAAGCAGGACAGTCCGACCCAAGGCCCCCCATGCTCAGTCCGGGACAAACAACTGTCAATCCCCAGAAAATACCGTCGGAACGGTACCTGACCGGTCGAAACCCGCACTGGGGTGTGGAACATCCCGCAATTGGATCATCATTTCAGCGTATTTCTCCTATGGATGGACGCGCCGAAAGCCTCCTATCCCCTAAGCCTTGAAGTCCCTCGGTGGGGGATGGATGCATGCCCAGTAAGGGGAAGCGTTCCGGTAGCCGCGGGAGAACCCCTGGGATGTCTCGGTACTCACTCACTATTCGATTATTTTGTGCCCTGGTGGGGAGCGGTGTTCCCTTCGCGTGTGGACGCCCTCTGATTCATGGGCCCCCTCACCCTGGCTGGAGTGGGATTCAAGGGTCAGTGGCCGCTTTCAGAACGGGGACGTTGGCGAAAAGGATCTGGTGCTGCTGGTTGATGAGCAGGACGAAGCCTTCCATGGCTTCCAGCACCTGGTGGAGCACCGGATTCTCCACCCAGGCCTGGGCCTGCACCTCGATGTCCCGGGGCAGGGCCCGGCCCATGGGGGGAAGGTAGGCGAACCTGGGGGTGGGGCTCGATAACCTGGGGTGCTCGGCGTCGGGTCTTCCAGTCTAGGCACCTATCCATGGAAGGGTGGGGGCTGCGATGGGCGAAGAGGGACTACTTTCGATGAGCCCGACTTCAGTGGCCTCTCGCCGACTGGGCTATGACACGGCCCCCAATGCCTTGAGCCGGGCCTTGGCCTCCTTCACCATCTCGGGGATCCCCTGCTTCTCCCCGGTCTGGGCACACTGGCGGTAGTGCTGCACGGCCTCATCCCTGCGACCGGATCGCTCCAGGGCGTTGCCAAGGCTGCGCAGGGAGGCGGCGAACAGGGGGTTCAGGGTCAGGGCCTTGCGGTAGGCCTTGATGGCTTCGTCCAGGTTGCCCTTGGCCGTCCAGCCATCCCCGAGGCTGTCCCAACTGTTGGGGTTTGTGGGATCCAGCTCGGCCTGCTTGCGGAAGTCCTCCAGGGCCATGTCCACCTGCTTCATCTCCAACTCCACGTAGCCCAGCCCGTTGTAGATGGCGCTGAGCTTCGGGTCCGCGGCCTTGGCCAGGCGGTACTCCGCCTTGGCGGCCCCGGGGTCCTTCTTCCGCTGCAGGAGCAGCCCCTTCCAGTAGTGCCCGAGCCCGGGGTCCAGGGCCACAGTCTGCTCCGCAAAGGCTTTGGCCTTGGCCTCGCCGCCCCCGGCGAAGGACGGGACATTCAGGTAGGTGTTGAAGAGGGTCTCCCGGGCCTCGCGGTTGCGGGGCTCCACCTGCACGGCCTTCTCGAAGGCCCCGAAGATATCGCCCACCATGGTCAGGGCCCGCAGCTTGTTCACCTGCTGCGCGCGGTTACCGATCACCCGGCCCCGGAGCAGGTGGCCCGCCGCCCGATTGGGCTGAAGCTGAATGGCCCTGTCCGCCCATTCCAGGGCCTTGTCGGAGTTGCCGCTCCGGAACTGGACTTCCCCCAGAAGGACCATGACCTCGGCATTCCGTGGGTCCGCCTGGTGAAGACGGTCAAGGAGAACCTGGGCTTCGGGGAGGTTGCGGGCCTTCACCAGGCGCGTGGCCTTCTCCTGGTCGGTCTCGGCCCGGAGAAAACCGCCCAGGCCCAGGACGAAGGCGAGGGTCAGGGTGAAGGAGCGGGAAGGCAGGTACATGGGGCACTCCAGGAAGGCGCTGGGGGATGGAACTGTCATGGTCCATCAGGTCCTGCAGCCTTCCCAGGTACAGTTTTCATATCTCTGGGGGGACCAGCGGTGTTGACCCACCAACTTGGACCCTTTGAAGATCCGCGCTTGGGATCGCTTACGGTCCCCCTCGGCCCCGCGTGCCGACCTGCTTGCCTGGGCGCACCGGCGCCGCTAGCTCTTTTCGCCCTTGAACAGCCAGAAGGTGGCGCCCTGGGGGTCCTTCAGGTGGGCCATGCGTCCCACGGTGGGAACGTCCATGGGAGGGACCAGTACCGTGGCGCCCCGACTCACACAGGCCTCGAGCCGAGCATCCACATCGTTCACGCCCACGTAGGTGGACCAGTGGGGAGGCACCCCTTTCAGCTCCTCGCAGTCCGCCGTGCCCATGAGTCCGCACATGGGCTGGCCGTCGGCCACGAACATGGTGTAGGTGCCCATCTCTCCCATGGGCATGTCCTGGGTGGTCCAGCCCAGGGCCTCGGTGTAGAAGGTCTTGGCCGCCTCCGCATCCGGCACGTAGAGCTCGTGCCACACGAAGGGGGAGGGGGGTGGTGCTTGGTCGGTCATGGGTGGGCTCCTTGGGGGATTTCGATGCTCGTTGGGTATAGCCGTGACGCTCCCGGGGGACCCTCGGCCTGGACGAGCGCTTCCGCAGACCACCGCGGTGGCAGGGGTAGATTCTCTGTCGCCCCCCTTGCCATGCTCCAGGAAGGAGGTCCCCATGCGCCTGCCCATCCACCAGATTGATGCCTTTGCGGACCGCCCCTTCACGGGCAACCCCGCGGCGGTGATGCCGCTCCAGGCCTGGCTGCCAGACGACGTGATGCAGGCCATCGCCCTGGAGAACAATCTGGCGGAGACTGCCTTTCTGGTGAAGGAAGCTGCGGGTTGGCGCATCCGCTGGTTCACGCCCGAAGCCGAAGTGGACCTCTGCGGCCACGCCACCCTGGCCAGTGCCTTCCTGCTTCTGACGGAGCTGGAACCCGGGAACCATGTGACCTTCCAGAGCCGCAGCGGCCCCCTGGGGGTGGACCTTGAGGGCGAGGTTCTGGTGTTGGACTTCCCCAGTCGGCCCGGGCGTCCGGCCCCGGAATCCCTGGATTCCCTGACGGTGGCCCTGGGGGCTCGCCCCCAGGAGGTGTTCCGGGCTCGGGACCTCATGGCCGTCTTCGCCACCGAAGCCGAAGTGCGGAACCTGCGGCCGGACATGGCGGCCCTCGTGGCGGTGGGAGGGCTGGGCGTGCTGGCCACGGCCCCTGGAAGCGCAACAGATTTCGTCTCCCGCTGCTTCTTCCCGGGGGCCGGGGTGCCCGAGGATCCCGTCACGGGCAGTGCCCACTGCACCCTCATCCCCTACTGGGCCGGGCGGCTGGGAAGGGATGAACTCACGGCCTACCAGGCTTCCCGACGGGGCGGTCACCTGGCCTGCCGACTCCGGGGCGACCGCGTGCACATTGGAGGCAAGGCCGTGAAGGTCCTGGAGGGTGTGTTTCTCGTGTGAGGGCTAAGGCACCCGCCGCAGGGCCGGGAGGAAACCCAGGCACGCAGCCCCCAGCAGCAGCAGGGCGCCGCGGAGACCGAAGGCGGTTTGAAGGAGGCTGCCCAGGAAGGGACCCACGAGCATGCCCACGGCATAGGCCAGGTTGAGGATGCTGAAGACGCTGGCGTAGCTGGTGCTGCCCCGGGAGTCCACGGCATTCGCCAGGGCTGGGCTCACCGGGGACATCATGAAGGACGCCGTGATCCCCATGCACACCATGGCCACGCCAATCAGGGGACGGGTGCCGGCGAGGGCGGTGGCGGGGAGCACCAGGGCCACCACGGCGAAACCCAGGATCATGATGCGGCGGCGTCCATGGCGGTCGGACAGGGCCCCCATGAGGGGGGAGGTGGCCATGTGGGCCCCGGCGCTGAGGCCGAACATGAGTCCGATGAGTCCAGGCCCCAGGCCCCGCTCAGCGGCAAAATGGACTGGGAGCACGGTTTCAAGGAGCGTCATGAGCCCTGCTCCCACGGCCATGGCCAGGGCCAAGGTGCGGATCAGGGGATCCTTCAGCAGGTCCCACAAGCCCAGGGGGAGGCCCGGGCGCCGCTCCGGTTCCCGGAGCAAGGTGACCCGTGCCAGGGCATCCAGGACCACGATGGCCGCCGCCGCCACGAAGGGGCTCCGGGGACCCCAGTGCTCCGCCAGCCAGCCAGCGAGGGGTGGGCCTGCCAGGAGCCCGAAGTTGGCGAAGGCGAAGACGGTGCCCATGGCCCGGCCCCGACGTTCGGGAGGCGTACAGTCCGCAAGCACGGCCATGCCCGCCACCCAGGTCAGGGTGGCCGCCACGCCTTGGCATAGGCGGGCCAGGATCAGGAGTGGGTAGCGATCCGTCAGGCCGAAAACCAGGGTGGTCACCGCCAGAAGCCCCAGGCCCACCAGCATGGGGCCCCGGCGCCCGCGGGTCTCCAGGAAGCGGCCCAGGGGAAAGGTGCTGGCAAGGAGGGCGGCGGAGTAGGACCACACCAGGAAACCCACCCCCATGGGACCCAAGGCCAGGCGGGCGGCGTAGCCGGGCAGGAGGGGGACGAGCATGAAGTAGATCAGGGTGTCCGCCATGAGGGCGACGCCCACCACCAGGATGGCGGCGGTCTCCCTGGAAAATCGGTCGGCCAGCATGGGTCCAGGTTGACGCATGGGTTCGGGTTCCCGCAAGGAGGCGGTCCCACCCAAGGGGGCAGCCCATGAACCATACCCAAATGGGATATCCGAGGAAGGTCCTCGGCTTGAACGCGAAACCGGCTTTGATTCCGATGGATTGAGATTGTGACTGGTTAAAAATCCAATTGTATTTATTGATTTTTAGATGGAAAAATTCTGGATTGACTGCAAGGATGTTCCTTCGGTGGAGGTCGAAGATGGAAGCGATGGAAGCCATTCTGACCCGGGGCAGCGTTCGAAGGTTTTCTGAAGAGCCCATTGAAACGCCGGTGCTGCAGTGTCTGCTGCGGGCCGCCATGCAGGCCCCCTCCGCAGCCAACCAGCAGCCCTGGCATTTCATGGTGGTCAATCGCCAGGATCTCCTGCTGGGGCTTTCAGAGGTCCTGCCCGGGGGGGAGTGGCTGACGGGTGCCCCCGTGGCCATCCTGGTCTGCGCCCATCCCGGGCTGGAGCGGGTGCCGGGCATGTGGGTCCAGGACTGCGCCGCGGCCACCCAGAACCTTCTGCTGGCGGCCCACTGCAAGGGGCTAGGGGGCACCTGGGTGGGGGTCCATCCCGATGAGACCCGGGTGGAGCAGGTTCGACTCACCCTGCAGATTCCCGATGCCATCCAGCCCTTTGCCCTCGTGGCCCTGGGACACCCTGCGGAGACCGCACCCACGGCAGAGCGTTACTTCCCGAGGCGGGTCCATTGGAATCGCTGGCTGGGCAAGGAGGAGGGTCCCGTGAGGGCCGCGGAGGGCGAGGAGGATACGGCCTACAGCCTGGAGAGCTGGCTCAAGGGTGTCTCCTACGGCGAAGCGGGCTCGCGGTATTGAGAGGGTGTTAAACCGATCCGTTCTCAGTCGATCTTCCGATCCTTCTCGTCCGTGCCGTCCAGGATCCAGCTGCGGCCTTCCTTGCGGTAGGTGGCGTGGCGCTGGCGGATGTCACCGATGCGCACATTGGGGTTCACCTTCTGGAAGAGGGCGAAGAAGTCGGACGGCCGGGAAAGCTTGATGGAATACGTGACCTTGGCCCCGTCCCGGGTGGGTTCCAGGCGCTCGGCCCGGTGGAAATCCGCCCGGGCGGCAGGCAGTTCGAAGCCCTTGGGGGCCGAGCGGATGGCGGAGGGCGATCGCGCCAAATTGTTCCAATTCTATCGCTGGTCATTCCC
>CAZPUI010000017.1:0-11915 GCA_964589695.1 uncultured Solibacteraceae bacterium
GGCACCAGTCGCGCCCGTCGAGCCACCTCCGGTCGCCCCTGTGCTGCCCGTCGCGCCCGTGGTTCCCGTCGTCCCCGTCGCGCCCGTCGGTCCGACCGGACCGCCGCTCGGTCCCGTTGCCCCCGTCGATCCCGTGGCGCCCGTTGCACCCGTCCCTGTCGCTCCGGTCGCACCGGTACTACCCGAAGCTCCCGTGCCTCCCGTGTTGCCCGTGTTAAATCCTTTTTTCTGCATCGAGGTCCCACCATGCCCAACCGTCTGATCGACTTCTACGCCGGCCCCGCCGGTCTGCCCCTGCCTGCGCTGCAGCGCGCCCAGGAGGAACTGCTGGACTTCGCCGGCACCGGCATGTCCGTGATGGAAATCAGCCACCGCGCCAAGGAGTACGACGTGGTGCACGAGGAGGCCCTGGCCCTCACCCGGGAGCTCATGGGCATCCCCGAAAACTTCAAGGTCATCCTGCTCCAGGGCGGCGCTCACCTGGCCTTCGGGATGATCCCTCTCAACCTCCTCCGGGGTACCCGCAAGGCGGACTTCATCACCACCGGAAACTGGGCTGAGAAGGCCTTTGAGGAATCCAAGCTCGTGGGCGGCGACCGTGTGCGGGAAGCTGGATCTACCAAGGCCGAGAAGTTTGCCCGCCTCCCCAAGGCCAGTGAACTGAACCTGGATCCCGAGGCCACCTTCGTGCACTTCACCTCCAACAACACGGTGGAAGGCACCCAGTGGCAGCAGTTCCCCGAGACCAAGGGCGTGCCCTACATCGCCGATATGTCCTCGGACATCATGTGGCGCCCCTTCGATGTGTCCAACTTCGGCATGATCTACGCCGGTGCCCAGAAGAACCTCGGCCCCTCGGGCGTCACCCTCGTGATCATGCGGGACGACTTCATCGACATGTGCGAGTGCAAGGATCTGCCCTCCTACCTGCGCTACCCCCTCCATGCCAAGAAGAACAGCCTGTACAACACCCCGCCCACCTTCGGCATCTACCTCCTGCGCAACGTTCTGGCCTACAACAAGTCCATCGGCGGCCTGGCGGCCATCGAGGCCAACAACCGCAAGAAGGGCGAGATCCTCTACGGCTGCATCGACAAGCATGCTGGCTTCTACAAGCCCTTCGTCACCGAGAAGGCCGACCGCTCCCTCATGAACGTGGACTTCTTCCTCCCCACGGAAGAGCTCACGGACGCCTTCGTCAAGGAAGCCAAGAAGGCCGGCATGGTGGGCCTCAAGGGCTACCGCGACATCGGCGGCATCCGCGTGTCCACCTACAACGCCGTGTCCGTGGCCGATGTGGAGACCCTGGTGTCCTACATGGAAACCTTCCTCCAGAAGAACGGATAAGCTGGTCGAGGCAATACCTTTCAAGGGGCGCCGATGGGCGCCCCTTCCGACATGTAAGGGGGAACCGCTTGCTCCCTGCGCTCGCGATTTTCCCCCTTGACCCCCACGAGGTGGGTAGGCGATGCCCGCCCCCCTCGTCTGCCTGGAGGTGGGCGTGAACCTGTTGCGTCGATGGTGGAAACGCGCGCTCCTGGCCCTGGGGCTGCTCCTGGGGATCGGTGGGATCTGGCTCTGGAACAGCGTGCTCTGGGTGTTCTTTGTGAAGCCCGGGGAGGGTGGTCCCCACCTGCACGGACGTCTGCAGTCCACGGTGGGGTCCCCTGCGGGAGCGCCCGGCTTCCAGGATGGCCAGGGTGATGCCGTCCGCATGGCCAAGCCCATCCGGCTGGCGGCCCTGGATGCCCGCACCGTAGTCTTCGCGGACATCAACAACCACGCCATCCGGACCCTGGATCTGGACGGCAAGGTGCGCACCCTGGCCGGGGGGCCCGACCTCAAGGGCCACCGGGATGGTCCCGCCCGGGAGGCCCGGTTCACCTCGCCCCACGGCGTGGCCGTGCGTCCGGACGGAGTGATCGCCGTGTCCGAGGCCAGCAACCACACGGTGCGCCTTTTGACGCCGAAGGGAGACACCTTTGAAGTGTCGACCCTGGCGGGTCGGCCAGGGGCCAGCGGAGGCCAGGATGGTCCCTGTGCCGAGGCGCGGTTCAGTTCGCCCCATGCGGTGCTTTGGGGCCCGGAAGGGGAACTCTACGTGGCGGATATCGGCAATGCCAGCGTCCGGAAGGTGCACCAGGGCCGGGTCACCACCGTGGCGGGGACCGGAAGCCGGGGGGCCCAGGATGGCCTGCAGGGAACCCTCTCCTGGCCCATGGACCTGGCCCTGGATGCCGAGGGCGGCCTCTGGATCGCCGACTGCGGCACCCTCACCCTCCGCACCTGGAACCCCCGCCAGGGTCTGGGCACGCCCTTCCCGGGGCTGCGTCTGGCCATGCCCCACGGGGTCACCCTGCTGCCCGACGGTCGCGTAGGGGTGGCGGAGATGAACGGGCAGCGGATCCTGATTTTCGACCGGCAGGGCCGGGTGTCCACCCTCTACGGCACCACCCGCAAGGGCCTGGCCCAGGGCGAGGTGAACCGCCCCGCCGCCCTGCTGGTGCACGCGGGCCGCCTCTGGGTGGCGGACCTCGGCAACCACCGCATCCTCAGCCTGGCCCTGCCCCAGTAGGGCGCGCACTATGCACCACCGCCCCTGCTTGTCCGTCGTTCTTCTGTTGGGGATGGTCCACTGCGGGCCCCGGGAAGCCCTGGATCCCGCCCTGGAGGCCGCCCACTGGGCCCGTTTCCAGGAGGTGGTGCGCGCCCTGGCCACGGAGACGGGCACGGAGGCCCTGCTCGAGGCCCATCCCCACCTGGTGGGGGAGAACCGCCGCAGGGCCTTTCTGGAACAGGTCCGCGCCTGGCGGCCCCGGCTGCAGCGGCTCGGGTCGAATCCAGACCAGGTCCAGGTGCGCCGACGCCTGCGGCGCTCCCGGGATGGAAAGGTCGAGGTCCTTCGTTGCCAAGTGGATTACGCCGACCATGCGCGCCTGGATGTCCTGTGGCGGGAGGGGCGATTGTCGGGGATCAGTCTGGGGATTCACTGAAAGGTTGGCGGTTCCCCAGTACCCGTCCTGCCCCTGGGCAAGTAGGATCGTTCCATGTCCACCCACTTCCACGGTGTCAGCTTCAACCCGGCGTCCCACGGCGTACGGACCTTTGTGGCGGATGAACTCCCGCGGGAACTCGCGGATCCCGAGGTCTTCAGCTGGATCGACCTCCAGGGGAACGATATCGGCGCCCTGAACGAGGTCCTGCGGAGCATGGGCATCGACCTGGTGCTGGTGAGCCACTTCGATGCCCCGGAGGTGCTGCCCCGCATGGTGGAGCGTGCCGACTGCCTGGCCTTCTACCTCTACGAGGTGGAGGATCCGGACCGGCACCTGGACACCTCCCATGGCCTGACGGAATTCCGCTTCCACCGCATGATCCTGGTGCTTGGCCATGATTTTGTCCTCACCTTCCACCGCAAGACCCTGGCGGCGGTGGAGGAGGTGAAGGCCACCTGTGCCGACTGCTTCCGCCTGGCGGGGCGCACGCCGGGCTTCATCGCCTTCCTCTTCCTCCAGCGCTGCCTTTACGACTACGCCCACCTGAACCTGGCCAACGACAACTTCCTGGACGCCCTGGACGACGGCCTGCGCCATGGACACCAGGCCGAGATGGCGGAGGAGCTCTCCGTGGCGGGGCAGAACATCCTTACCCTCAAGAAGCTGGTGGCCAGCCTCCACATCGTGCTCATGCGCCTGGCCACCCAGCGCAGCCGCTTCA
Organism: uncultured Solibacteraceae bacterium; assembly: GCA_964589695.1. Classification (GTDB taxonomy): domain Bacteria; phylum Acidobacteriota; class Holophagae; order Holophagales; family Holophagaceae; genus CAZPUI01. The sequence goes on from CAZPUI010000017.1 coordinate 3,718, forward strand.
TCAGCCTGGAGGCCGTGGCCTCCTTCAAGGAGATGCTTCAGAGCGCCCAGTCCGTGCGGGCCGCCGTGGACTCCAGCCGGGACCTCCTGGGGGGCGCCCTGGAGGCCATCCCGCCCCATGCCGCCCACCGGACACGCGAAGTTGCCCGCGGGCTCACGGTGCTCTCCGGCGTGCTGCTGCCCCTGACGCTGATCGCGGGCATCTACGGCATGAACTTCGAGCACATGCCGGAGACCAAGTGGCATCTCGGGTACTTCGGCGTCCTCGGCCTCATGGCCCTGGTGGTCCTTGCCCTGCTCTACGCCTTCCGGCGCCTGGGCTGGATCGGCCGTTCCAAACCCTGAGCTGGAACGCCCGGGGTCCGATTTTCACCCAATGAACCAACCGTCCGACCATTCCTCTGCAGGGGGTTCCATGGCCACCGTCCTTCGTTCCGCACTCCTCTTGGGCCTCCTCGTGGTGGCCTGGACCTATGTCATCGGGTTCATGGGCTGGTACAAGGATCCCAAACTGCTCATGCTGTTCTGGCTGGTCATTCCCCTGCAAATCACCGTGCTCCTCTTGGCCCTGCGCCGCACCGCCGCCCAGGGGGCGACCTACCTGCGCCAGGTGCAGAACGGGGTTGCGGTCTCGGTCCTGGCGGCGGTGCTCATCTTCATCGGCTCCTATCTCTTCACCTCCACCGTGTTCCCCACCTACTTCCACGAGGTGGAGATGGCCGGGCGGGCCATGATGGCGAGTCGGGGGCTGAGCCCCGAACAGATCGAGGCCGCGGTGAAGGCCAATGCCCCCATGCAAACGCCCCTGATGAATGCCCTGGCAGGGGCCATGGGCACGTCCATCACCGGGCTGGTGATCTCCCTGGTGGCGGCCGTCTGGCTTCGGAAGAAGACCCCCTGAAGGCGCTACACCATTCGCCTGGAGTCACGAAACCCCCAGGATATCGGTCACCAAACACCCACCCTTCATCCCCCTGGCGGAGGTCCCATGAAGATCACCATAAATCAACAGAACGATATCGTTGTGCTCCGGCCTGAAGGGAAGATTACCTTCGGGGACGGCGACCAGGAACTGGGGGAAGCCGTCCGCACCCAGCTGGATAAGGGCGCCCGCAGGCTGCTCATCAACTTCGAGGGTGTCAGCTACCTGGACTCCTCGGGCATTGGCGAATTGGTGGGCTGCTACACCTCCATCCTGAACCGGAAGGGTGAGCTGAAGCTCTGCGGGCTCAACAGCCGCATCTTCAACCTCATGCAGATGACCAGCCTGCACTCCGTGTTCGAGGTCCAGGAGACCGAGGCGGAGGGTCTGGCGGCCTTCGCCTGAGGCTTCCGGGGTTGGGTCCGGAAGGCGATCGTGTGAACCTGGAACCCTTGGGGGAACCATGGACCAGGTCTTTGCCTTCGAGCGGGATGCCTACCTGAAGCATTTGCGGACACGGGTGCTTCACCAGGGCGAGGCGGGGGGACGGCCCTGCGTCGTCCTGGAGGACACCCTGTTCTACCCCGAAGGGGGTGGCCAACCCTCGGATCGGGGTTCCCTGGGGGGCCATGCGGTTCAGGAGGTGCGGAAGACGGGGGATGGGATCTGCCACATCCTGGGGGAGCCCCTTCCTGAGGTCGGGGAGGTCCTGCTCCAGCTGGACTGGGACCGCCGCTTCGACCACATGCAGCAGCACACGGCCCAGCACCTCCTCACGGCCCTGGCCCAGGACCGCTTCGGGTGGGCCACCACCGCCTTCCACCTGGGGGAGCACACCTGCGACATCGAGCTGGACACCCCCAGCCTCGACGCGGAGGCCCTGGCCCTGCTGGAACTCGACCTGGCCAAGGCCGTTAGGGAAGCTCGCCCCGTGCGGACCCGCCGGGTCTCACCCGAGGCCTATGCCCAGGAGACGGTGCGCAGCCGCGGCCTGCCGGAGGGTCACGTGGGAAGCATTCGCCTGGTGGAGATCGAGGGTGTGGACACGAACACCTGCGGGGGCACCCATGTGGCCTCCACGGCGGAGCTGGAGGTGGTAAAGCTCCTGGGGACGGAGCCCATTCGGGGTGGGACGCGGCTCTTCTATGTGGCGGGGGGCCGGGTCAGGGCCCGCATGGAAGCCCACGAGCGGCGAAACCTAGCCTTGCGCACCCACCTGGGCGCGCCGGACGAGGCCCTGGTGGAGACGCTGCTGGCCAAGCTCGACCAGCTGAAGGGCGCAGAGCGCCAGGTTCGTCACCTGGAGCATCAGCTGGTGGAGGCCCTGGTGCAGGGGATGGAGGCGCAGCCCTCAGGGCTGGTGGACAGGCACCTGGAGGGCCGGGATGGGGCCTTCCTGCAGAAGGTTGCCCGCCAACTCGTGGATCGGGATCCGACCCGCCTGCTCTTCCTCACCTCAGAGTCCAGCGGCCAGGGCTGGTTCGTGCTGGCGGCCGGGCAGGGGGTGGGTCTGGACGTGGCGGAGGCGGGCCGGGAATTGGCCCCCTGCCTCGAGGCCCGGGGGGGCGGGTCCAAGGGCATCTTCCAGGGAAAGGTGGGGCGGCTGGAGGGTCGGGCCCAGGCCCTGGAACTCCTGTCCCAACGGATGCGCGAGAGGACGCAGTAGGATCGCTCCAGACTGCAGCTGTGAAGCGCCTTTCTGCGCCCCTGAACCTGCCTTGGGGTGGCGTTACTGCTCCTTGAGCTTGGCCTTGCCCTCCATGGGCTTGCCTTCCCGGGTCCATTTCACCGTGACCTCCTGGCCCACCTTGAGGTTCTCCATGGCCTGGTTGAAATCCGTGGCGTTGCGGATGCGGGCGCGGTCCAGGCCGGTGATGAAGTCACCTTCCTTCAACCCCAGGGCCTCGGCGGTGGAACCAGGATTGATGCGCCCCACGGCGTAGCCCCGTTCCTGGCCGCCCTGGAACCCCAGGTTGGGCCTTGCCTCGAAACCGGGCAGCACCGGCCGGGCCGAGAGGTCCTTCACCAGGTCGGCGGCGTATTCGGTGATGGCCGCCATGCCTTCGAAGTTGATCTTGTCGAGGGTGTCCGTGGCCTTGTGGTAGTCGGCGTGCAGCCCCGTGATCATGCAGGTGGCGGGGATGCGTTTGCCCAGGAAGCTGGCGTGGTCCGACCCTCCACCCCCTCCGGCGCTGTACGAGGCCTGAATGGTCACGCCCTGGACGGTGCGCTTCGGGAAGACCTCGAGCCTGTCCTTGGCGAGTCCACTCACGGCATAGGTGAAGGAGGACCCCTTCTCCAACCGACCGATCATGTCGAAATTCACCATGAATTTCACGCTCTCCAGGGGCACGGTGGGGTTATTCACCCAGTGGCGGCTGCCCACCAGACCAATTTCCTCGCCACCGTAGAGCATGAGCAGCACCGACCGCTTGGGTCGGGACTTGAGCAGCTGGCGACCCATCTCCAGGACCGCCACGGAACCCGTGCCATTGTCATCGGCCCCGAAGAAGATCGTTTCCTGGCCGTCGGCTCCCTTCCTGGATCCCAGGTGGTCGAGGTGGGCCCCCACCACGAGATGCTCGGCCTTGAGCTTCTTGTCCGTGCCCGGCACCAGGGCCAGCACATTGGGAACCTGGGCCACCACAGGCTTGAGCTTGACCTCGGCGCTGAGGGTGAGCCCCGGCAGGACCCGACTCGCGGGTCGCTCGGTGGAGGCGATCTGCTTGAACCCATCCTCCACCCCCGGCAGCAGACTGGGGGACATGGTCATGACGGGAATTTTGCCCCCCTGGCCCCGTCCCCCCATCATCCGCTGGCCCGCCTGGTCCTGGGCCACGAGGATTATGCCCACCGCCCCCGCCTGCTCCAGGGCCTGCATGCGCCCTTGGAAGGCTTGGCGCCGGTCCAGGTTGGCCAGAACCTTCATGGTGGCGGGGGGCATCGCGCCCAGCACGGCCACCTTGCCCCTGAGGTCCACGCCCTCCAGATCCTTGTAGCCACCGTGGTTGAGCCCATAACCCACGAACACCAAGGGCGCATCCTTGAGCACGCCACTGCCGGAGTTGCCGGCGAAGTCCGCGTCCTTGCCCAGGACCAAGGGCCTTCCCCCCAGGCTCAGCTCGGCTTTTTCCCGGTCCATCCGAAGGGTGTAGGGGAAGCGCTGGATCTCGGTCTTGAGCCCCAGTTTCCTGAATGTCTCGGCGGCGTACTGGGCAGCCTTCTCCAGGCCCTCCTGGCCATTCCCCCGCCCCTTGAGTTCAGGGCTGGCGAAGTAGGTGAGGTCCTTCTTCAGACGCTTCACCATGTCCTGGGGTTTCCCCGCCAGGAGGGGAAGGGCCGCGATGACCGTGACGATGGGGCGCAAGGGCAGCATGGGGATCTCCGATGAATGGCCTAGCATACCTCGTCTTGTGATGGTTCAAGGCCAGAATCCGGCTCCCCAGCTGCCTTGGTGGGGTCAGGGATTTCAGGTGTGGCAGCCCGGGCTGAAAATGAATCGGAAGCTTCAGGCATCCTGATGTGCCGGATTAAACTTGGCACCACGCGACGAATCCGAGATTCCAGAAATTTGAATTGGGATCGCAACCAGGTCAGGAGGTCTGAACCTTGGGGAGGGTCTGCGGCTGGAACAGGCGCCGGGGAAGGTGAAGGGTGGCCACCAGACCGGTACCTTCGGTGCGGTTGGCCAGTTCCACCCGACCCCCGTGGAGCTTCATGGCGGCGGCCACGATGGCCAGGCCGAGGCCTGAACCCGACTCCAGGGTGCCCGGTGCCCGGGTGAAGCGTTCGAAGGCCCGCTCCAGGAACTCGGGGGGGATCCCCGGACCCGTATCCTCCACCTGGAGCCAGGCGCCCTCCGAATCCTGGCCAAGTCTCAGGGTGATGTGGGTGCCCTTGGGGGTGTGGCGGATGGCATTCACCATCAGGTTGTCCAGGGCGCTGCCCAGGGCCCGCTCACTGCCATTCCAGAGCAGGGTGTCGGGTCCCTCGTAGCCCAGGTCCTGTTCCTTGGCCAAGGCTCGGGGGACCAGGCTGCTGGCGCGGGTACGGGCCAGTTCTGCGAGGTCGAGGGGGGCCAGGGAGCCTGCGGCGGGGATGGCCTCCATGCGTGCCACCGTCAACAACTGGTCCACCACCATGGCCCCCCGGTCGATGCCCTTCCGGAGTTCTTCGGCGGCGCGCTGGTGTTCCTCTTCTTCCTTGGCCGTGGTCAGCACATGGGCCTGGGCTCCGATGACGGCGAGGGGGGTCTTGAGCTCGTGCGCGGCTTCCGCCACGAAGCGCGCCTGGGACTGCAGCAACTCCTCCTGCTTCTTGAAGAGGCGATTGAGGGCGGCCACGAGGGGGCGGGTCTCAAGGAGGTCCATGGGGTCTTCCAGGGGGTTCAGTTCCGCCGCCTTCCTGGCTTCCACGGTGGCCGCAAGGTTCCGCAGGGGCTTGAGGGCCCTGCGGGTCACCAGGTAGGCGACCAGAAGCAGGGCCGCCATGGACGGAATGGCCACCATCAGCACGTCGAGGAACATTCCCACCAGGATTTCCCTTTTGGCCGAGTCCCGCGAAGCCTGGGTGTGGGCCATCACGATGCGTCCTGCGGAGCCGTAGGGGTGGATGTAGGCCCGAAAGCTGCCCGAGGGATCCTGGAGATCGATATGGCCGAGTCCAGGCGCCCTCCAGGGCTGGGGCGGGGCGAGGCTCGACCGGTGCACCAGGCGGCCCTGGCCATCGAGGATCTGGATCAAGACCGGTAGGCCGTCGATGTGGGCGCTGAGGCCTGGCTTTGGGGGTGCGTCGGGGGACCTTCGCTCGAGCCAGATTCGGCTCAGGCGCTCCGCCTTGCAAGCGATGCAGGCAGGGGCCGTCTCGTCCTGGAGGGCCGCCCCCAGGATTTCCGAGCGGCGGACCAGGATGTCATCCAGGGTGGATGGGACTTCCCGGTAGACGAGGGCCATTCCCAGCCCGATCTGCAGCAACAGGATGGCCACGAGCGTGGTCCAAAGGGTCCCCACCACCCGCCGGATGAGGGAGGTCTTCATGAGCCCACCAGCATGTAGCCCAGACCGCGCACGGTGCGGATACGGTCCCCCCCAACCTTCTTCCGCAGCAGGTGAATATAGACATCCAGCGCATTGCCCTCGGGCCCCTCGCCCAACTCCGACAAGGTGGATTCCAGGTGCATCCGACCCACGACCTGGTCCACCTGACGGGCAAGGCCATGGAGGATGGCGAACTCCCGGGGCGAGAGGTGGATGTGCTGGCCATCCTGGCAAAGGCTCCGGGCATCGGGGTTCAGCTGGTAGTTGCCGAAGGTGCACAGTTGCTGGGTGCGCTCGGAGGTGCGGCGTATCAGCGCCCTCACCCTGGACACCAGTTCGGGGATGGCGAAGGGCTTGGGCAGGTAATCATCGGCGCCCTGGTCCAGTCCCAGGACCCGATCCTCCACTGAGCCTCGGGCGGTCAGCACCATGATCGGGGTGCGGTCGTCCTGGTCCCGCAGACTGCGAAGCACGTGAAGGCCCGACCCATCCGGCAGCCCCAGGTCCAACAGCACCGCCTCGAAGCGACGCTGGGCCAGCCTCTTCAAGGCCTCCGCCAGGGTCTTGGACCAGACCACGACATGGCCGGCATCCTCCAGGGAACGGACCAAGGCTGGACCCAATTGGGCATCATCTTCGATGAGCAGCAGTCCACGTGTGACTTCCAAGGGGACCTCCTTGTGTGTTCAGTGTCCCTCCGAGGGATTAAGGCACCTTAAGGGTGCCCGTTCGTGCTTGGGATTCACCCTCCGCTCAGAACACGCCGCTGGTCTTCATCTCCAGGTAGCGGTTCACCAGGGCCGTGGGAAGGTGCTCCGGGGCGACGTCCAGGAAGGCGGTGCCACGGTGGGCCAGGGCCAGGATCAGGGACTCCCTGCGATGCTTCCACTCCTGGGCGGCGGCCTGGACGAGGGTTTCCCCAAGGTCCTGGGGATCCTTGGCCAGGAGGCGGTCCACCGCCACTTCCCGCAGGCTGGCCACCAGCACGAGGTGGCGGCTGCGCAGCAGCTCCAGGGCCGTGGTCAGGGTGTCATCCTCCTCGTCCCTCAGGTTCGTGAGCATCACCACCAGGCTGCGCTTGCGCAACCGGTCCCGCAGCCTGCGGGCGGCCTCCAGGTAGTCCGAGGCCTGGGTGGTGGGCTGGAGGTCGAAGAGGCCTTGGAAGAGATGGTCCAGGGCCGCCAGTCCCTTGCGGGGGGCCAGCATGCGGGGCTGAGCCTCGGCGAAGGTGGCCACGCCCACGGCATCCCCCTGCTTGAGGGCCACGAAGCTCAACAGGAACATCGCGTTCAGCGCCTGGTCGAAGTGGCCCAGCCGGCGTCCCCCCAATTCGTCCAGGGCCCGCATGCGACGCCCGCAGTCCAGCAGGAAGACCACCTGCTGATCCCGTTCGTCCTGGTACTCCCGGGAGATGAGCTTGCGGGTGCGGGCGGTGGCCTTCCAGTCGATGCGGCGCAGGCTGTCACCCGTGCGGAACTCCCGGAGCTGGTGGAAATCCATGCCCTCCCCCCGGCGGGGGCGGCGCAGAATGCCCAGGGCGGAGAGCCGATTGTCCGTGGCCAGGAGGGCGTAGTGGGCCACGGCGGCGAAGTCCGGGAAGACCTTCACCTCCTGGGGACAGGCCCTTCGACGCAGGCCCGCCAGCAGTCCCAGGAAACCCTCGACCCGCATCTGCACGGGGCCAAAAAGGTGCCTCCCCCGCTCCAGGGGGCAAAGCTCATAGGTCAGCTCCAGGTAGCCCCGGGCCGGGACGCGGTGGCGCTGGGGCAGCCCCCGGGCCTCGAAGTCCAGGGGATGGTGGTCGAAGGTCTCGATCCAGGCCGACAGGTAGCTCGGGTTGCGGAGGGTCAGGCGCACTTCCTTCCAAACCCCCACGGCCAGGCTGGAGGGCAGGTGCCTTTCCACCGCCAGCCTGCGGGGCCAAAGGGCCCCAAGGGCGTCCACGAGGACGAGGCCCAGGATCACCCAGCCCAGGCTGCGCCACGGGAGGAGGGCCTTCGGCCACACCGAGGCCACCAGGCCCAGCAGGGTCCAGCCCAGCAGCAGGGCGAGAAGGCGCCGGGTGGGAATCATCGGCGAGGCGCGGGGACCTTGGTCAACACGGCCTTGAGCAGGTCGTCCACGGAGTGCCCCTCGATCTCCGTCTCGGGGGCCCGCTGGATGCGGTGGCGCAGCACCGGCAGGGCCATGACCTTGACATCGTCCGGGGTGACGCAGGCCCGCCCTTCCAGGAGGGCCCAG
>CAZPUI010000017.1:11925-19494 GCA_964589695.1 uncultured Solibacteraceae bacterium
CGCCCCCAGCTGGATGCCGGGCCAGGTACGGGTGGTGCGAACGATCTCCACGGCATAGTCCAGCACGGCCCCATCCACGTGGATCTCCGCGGTGGCGCGCTGGAGGGCCAGCACCCCAGCCCCATCCATGACGGGCCGCACGGCATCCACCCTCAGGGCGTCCCCCACACAGCCCTCTGTCACCCTGCGCACCAGTTGGGCTTCCTCCCCCGCCTCGGGGTACTCGATCAGGACCTTCAGCAGGAAGCGATCCAGCTGGGCCTCCGGCAGGGGGTAAGTCCCCTCCTGCTCGATGGGGTTCTGGGTGGCCAGCACCATGAAGGGCGCCTCCAGGACGAGGCTCTCCCCTTCCAGGCTCACCTGCTGCTCCTGCATGACTTCCAGCAGCGCAGCCTGGGTCTTGGCGGGGGCACGGTTCACCTCATCCGCCAGGAGCAGGTTCGTGAACACGGGGCCCCGGCGCAGATGGAAGCGCTCGTTGCGGGAATCCCAGACGGCATGACCCATCACATCCGAAGGCATGAGGTCCGGGGTGAACTGGATGCGCTTGAAGGCCCCCTGGAAGGTCCCGGCCAGGGCCCGCACCAGGAGCGTCTTGCCCAGCCCCGGTACCCCCTCCAGGAGCACATGCCCCCCGGCGAGGAAGGCCACCAGCACCTGGGTGACCACCGCCTCCTGGCCCACCAGGGCCTTGTGAATCTCGGCCCGCAGGGCCTGGGCCTGGGTGGCGGCGGATTGGAGGGCATCGGGGCTGGGGGCGCTCAGGGCTTCCATGGTTTCTCCTGGGAGGACAATCGATGGCGAAGGGTCTGGAGGAGCTGAAGGCGGTGGGCCATGTCCTGGGTGCTCGCCCCGGGGCGATCGTTAAGGGCCTGGGCCACCAGGGCCTCGTCCATGCCCGAATGCCGAGCCAGGAAGGAGCGGCGCTCCAGCTCCGACAGCAGGGGAAAGGGGCGGAAGATCCGGGTGGCCTGGCGGGTGAGGGCTTCGCGGCTGGACTTCACCAGGTGCTCCTGGCCGAGGTGGGCCCACTGGAAGCGACCACTTGCGGCCAGGTGCTCCACCAGGGAGCGGCGGGCCAGGGGAGGGGCCCCGAGGAGGGGGCCGAAGCGGAAGAGACCTCGCCAGAACCAGGCCAGGAGCAGGACGCCACACGCAATGAGGAAGGGCCAGGCCCGGCTCCAGAGCCAAGGGAAGAGGGCGGATTCCACGGGGCGGGACCACACGACCACGGGGCCCTTGTCATGGATCGGCCGGAGCTGGGCCTCCAGCCATGCGGCATGGTCCAGCTCTCCGAAGGCATCGTTGTAGAGGAAGCTCAGGTCCGAGGCCAGGCTCAGGTGGCCCTTTCCCTCCTTCCTGCCAACCAGCACATGGTGGTCGTCCCTTCCCAGGGTTTCCCAGCCCTCCCCGGCGAGGATCCGCCACCGACGACTCCGGCGGACGTGGTAGGTGGCCGAGTCCAGGGTGTCCTCCTCCACCTTCCAGCCCGTGGCGTCCTGATCCCCGTCCTTGCCCTTCACCAGGGTCAGCTCCAGGCGGTTGAACAGGGCGAGGGTGGCCTTCTCGTCATTGGTGGGGGCGGCGGACGCATCCACCACCAGATGGCCTCCGGAGCGCACCCAGGCCAGGAGCACCTCGGTGTCCACGTCGCTGAGGGGGTGGTGGAGCCTCAGGAGGATGAGCGTGCCCTGGGCGGGCAGCTCCGAGGGCAACAGCAGGCCCCCAGCGTTGCGGGGGGACCATCCTCGCTTGGCCAGCCACTTCTCCAGCACCAAGGTGTCGTTGGCCAGGGCCTTGCCCTGCCAGCCCGTGGGGACTTCCCTGGGTTCCCGGACGAAACTGTGCCGGGACAGGAAGGCCAGGAATCCCAGGGCGAGGGCCACCAGACCCAGGAGGAGGCCCAGCCAGCGCCGCATCATGGGGCACCTCCGAAGGCCTGACGCCAGTCGGTGCAGAGCCGGTCCATGACCTCTTCCGTGGGGGGCAGGTCCTGGTAGGCCATGGTCATCCAGGTGGTGGTGAGGAGGCTAAAGGTTCGGAAGCGACCCTCCTCCAGCACGGCCGTGGCGGATCGGAGGCAATCCCCCTCCGTGGAGGAGGCCCCAATTTCCACGCGGAATCCATGGACCAGGGCTGCCAGGGCGCCTCGGTACAGGAGGGCCAAGGCTCCCCGGGGGTCCCCTTGGCGGAAGCGCCGCAGGGCCTCCCCCGCCACATCCGGGGGCAGACTCTCGGGCCGGATGTCCAGGCCTCCCACGGCTTCAGGGATCTGGAAGTCGTCGACCTCCTCGCCCCGTGCGGTGTACTTCTGGTGGAACTTGTAGACCAGGAAGAGGACCAGGGACACCAATCCTGCCACCAACACGCCCTTCATGACGGCCGCCAGGGCCTCCCACCAGGCGGGCTCCTCCCGCACCTTCAGTTCGGTCGACTTCTGCTTTGTTTCTCCGAAGAGGGCATCCAGGAGCGAACGGAGCCATTTGGGCTCCTTGCCGGTGGGCCGATACTTCAGAACCTTCACCTCCTGGGAGCGCCTCAACTCAGGGTCGTGGTCCAGGAGTTCCTGAACGGCCTTTCGGGCGGGGGCCTGGGGGAGGAGGGGGCCCGGTGGCTTCGGAGCTTCCTCCGCCTCCTCCTCCTCCAACTCGTGGAGGGCCGGGGTCGACGATGGGGCCTCCTGGGCCCAGGCGGTTCCACCCCCGAGGGCCAGGAGGAGGAGGACCACCCGGAGGGAGGCGCGCACCCTCTCCGCCAAGCGACGGAAGGCCTGCTCCAGGTCCCAGCCTTCCAACTGGGTGCGCCGGTTGAGGTAGAGGGCGAAGCCCGCAGCGGTGTAGAAGGGTTCTGTGGCGGTCAAGGCCAGGAGGCCGAGGAGGGTGAAGAGGGCGTTGAACCAGGGGGTGCCAAAGGCTTGGTCCAGGGCCTGCCACAGCTGGAGGGGCACGCCCTTCGGGACGAGCATTTGCAGCAGGCCCAGGACGCCGAAGAGGATGAAGGCCTGGAAAAGGAACCCCACGAGGGTGAGGAGGGCTGCCGTCCCACCACCGTCGGCCATGAGCAGGCGGACCCTGCCTGCCCAGGCCTTGCTGCCCAGACCCTCCAACTGCCAGGTGGGGAGCAGGAAGCTGCGCATGGGGCTGAGGCGGCGCCACAGCAGACCCGCCCACAGTCCCCTCCGATGAATGGCCTTGAGGTTGCCCAGGAAGGTGAGGGGGCCCGCCTCTTCCCCGAAGACCCTCCGGCCCAGAACATGGAGGGTGCCCCGGTCCAGCCAGGGCTTGAGCCACCACAGCCACAGAAGGGACCAGGCCGGGGTTCGCCACGTGAAGGGCAGCACCAGGGCGAGCACGATGCTGACCTGCAGGAAGAAGACCGCAAACACGGGGCGGGCATGGGCCTGGAGAAGGCCCAGGCCCAGGTCCAGGGCCTCCAATGGGCGGCGGGGGCGCGGGACGAAGCCCAGGGGGTTCACGACCGCCTCCCCCGGCCTGCGAAGACGAAATAGGCTGCCAGCAGCAGCCAGAACCCGATCCCCACCCCCACCTTCACCTTCCAGTGGACCAGGGTGTTGGCGGACCAGAAGCCTTCGAAGCCGGCGGCCACGAAGGTGAGGAGGGCTGCCCCCATGAGCATCCGTGTCCCAAGGCGGCCCGCCACCTTGAGGGCCTCCTTGCGACTGCGCCGACCCGGATGGATGAGGGCCAGTCCCAGGCGCAGGCCCCCGGCCCCTGCGAGGGCGGCTCCCACCAGCTCGAAGGAACTGTGGCCGCTCACGAAGCCATAGAAGGTGGAGACGTGGCCGAGGTTGGTCAGGTGGCCCATCACGACCCCACCATGGAGTCCGTTGAAGAGCAGGGAGAAGACGGGGCCGATGCCCAGCACCAGGCCGGAGGCGAAAATCTGGAAATCCAGGCCGATGTTGTTCCAGATGTAGTAGCCGAACATGGCCACGTCCCGCATGGGGCCCGTATTACCGAACTTTTCCACCGCGGAGGGGTCATACATCTGGGCGTAGTGGGCTGCGTCCCCTGGGCTGAGCACCAGGTAGACCAATTGGGGACTCTGGCGGACCACGATGAAAGCCGCTGCCCAGGACCCGAAGAGCAGCAGGCAACTGATGGCCACGAGGCGCCACTCCTGGCGCACAAGCTGGGGAAGGTCGCGGGCGAGGAAGCGCCACAGGCCAAGGCCACCCTCCCCCTGCCCGTACAGACGCTGGTGAAGGGCCAGGGCCAACTGCTGGAGCCGCTCGCAGAGCAGGGGACCATAGTGCCGCTCCCGGGCCAAGGAGAGGTGGTGGCACAGCTTTCGGTAGGCCGACGGGACCTCCTCCGACCCCAGGGTCGGCTCGTCCCGAAGCCAACCCTCCAGCGCCTCCCAGAGAGGACCATGCGCCTGCTCGAAGGGGAGTTGCCTCACGCGCCGCCTCCTGCGGCGCGCCCTGCGGGCTTCGCCTTCGGCGAAGTGGCGCTCCGCTCCTGCTCCGCGCTCATACGCCGCCTCGCAGGTGGCGGGCCATGCCGCGGAGGTCCTGGAGGCCTGGTTCGCCGCGCAGGCCGGTGAGGGGCTCCAGGAGGTCGGCCATTTCCTGGGCGCGGGCGGGGCTGAAGTGGGGCGTTCGTTCGGCAAAGGCCAGGAGGGCCTCCTGTTCCTGGAGTCCCAGGGCCACCGGGGGGGGCAAGGCGGGGGCATCCAGGTCCTGAAGGCGGCGGGGGGGGGGAGGGTCGTGGACCACCAGCGTGCCGGCCACCAGGTCGCCCACCCGCTGGAAGTCACGGGTGATGAGCACCGAGAAGAGACCCACGGTATAGGCGAAGGGAAGGGCATCCACGAAACGCAGGAGGTTCCTCAGCAGGGAGGGGCCCCAGGTGATGGGGAGACCATCCCTCTGAAGCACCCTCAGACCCAGCCAGCGTTTCCCCAGGGTGCGTCCCGAACCCAGCACCTCGAAGAATACGGGGTAGAGCCACTGGGCCAGGAAGAGCAGGATGATCCAGAGCCCGAGGCCCACGGCTCCCAGGGGACCCAGCGCCAGGAGGGAGAGCATGATTCCGCTCCAGACGATCACCTGATCCACAAGGAGGGCCAGGGCCCGGGCCACGGGACCGGCCGGGCGCAAGGCCAACTCGACCCCTTCCGGAGTCTCGACCCTGCGGACGGTGTCCACGGCGGCCATGCTAGCCCAGGTACCGGGAACGGAGGATCTCCAGATGGTGGGCGGCGTGGCCATACAGGAGGTGGGCCAGGGTGGAGGCGGAGACCACATGATGGTTGGCGGTGCCGAAGCGGTGGAAGCTCGCCTCCGGCAGCCCCCGCAGGAGGGACAGGGAGGCCCGCCGCACGCATCCAAACTCCTCCAGGAGCGAAGGGAGGTCCCGTGCCTCCAGCCCCGCCTCCCGCACGTAGGCATCCTGATCGAAACCGGCAAGGGGCGTTTCGTCCCCCCGGGCGATGCGCAGCAGGCGGTAGCCATGGATGCGCTCCGCATCCACCAGATGGCCGAGGATCTCCTTCACGCTCCACTTGTCCGGCGCATAGCGGAAGTCCGCCTGGGCCGGGCCCAGGGATCCCAGCAACCGCTGCATGAAATCCCACTGGTGTTCGAGGTGTTCCACCAAGTCCCCTTCGGGCACCAGGGCCAGGTAGGGCTCGTGGTAGTGGGCGTATTCACCGGGTTTGGGTGCGGGAATGGGAGGCATGGCGGCCTTTCTGGGCTTGAGCTCCTTCATTGATAGTGGACCGGCGCCTCGGCGTCCATCCCTATGCGTGCGGGAAGGGCTCGTGGGATGCGTCATTGGGCTGGACAAGAGGCGGGGCCGCCACCCGGTCCCACCAAATCGCAGCCAATGGGCCTTGAACGTGGTTGGGCATCGTGCGCCATGGATGGCGGATCGGGCACGGAAGTGCCCGCCGTTTTCAGACACTACCGCGTTTCTGTATGCCTGGAACCTTCACCGCCACGGAGGATTTTGAAGGTAGCTTGGTGGCATCGGTTCTACCACTGAAGGCCCGGGATGCAGGCCGTGGGGGGCCAGGTGGCAGGCACCGCCGTCAGATAAAACGGGGGTGCCTGTCTGCCGGCGCACCTGGGCGCTTGCCACCGCACGGGTTCTGCCATCCCGGGCGCCTACCAGCGCGCCACGATGCCGAATCCGGCCCCCATGCGGTCCAGCTTGATCTCCTTGTTCTCGTCCACGGAATTCCTGGGGGCATCAAAGGCATGGTTGTCCACGTAGGCCCGCAGTCCCAGCCAGGGAAGGACGAAGAACCGGGCATCGGCGGTGGTGCGGGTGTACTTCGCGCCCTTGTAGGACAGGATGTGCACGGAGGCCTTCACCACGGCGCGTTCCTCCAGGAAATGACCGCCCACCGACAGACCGAACTGGGGAATGGGGACGGCCTGCTTCTCTTCGCCATGGCCGTGGGTGGTCTGGTTGTTCACCGTGGTGGTGCCATCGGCGGCGACCTTGAGGTCCCAGGCTTGGGCCCCCAGGTCCACACCCAGCCAGGCCTGCTCCCAGCGGTAGACCCGAATGGTCCAGCAGAGGTCCATGGCCTGCAGATCGATCTTGCTCTTGAGCTGGGTATTGACCCGGAATTTCGTGTTGTCCACGGTGACTTCCCGGCTGAGGATCTTGTCTCCCACGTACTTCTGCCCGTCCATGGACAGGGAGAAGCCGAAACGGGGGCCGTCATAGGAAAGGAAGGCCCCCGGCGTGGAGCCGTCCTTGCCGATGCCAAAGTCCTTCACCAGGTCCCAGTTGTTCGAGGCATCCTTGAAATCCGTGACATGCCCCTCGAAGGTGGGGGAGTACTGGTGGAAGCCGAAGCTCCACTTGGAGGCGGGCACCTGGGCCGCCAGGGAGGCGGCAAGGACCGGGAGGAGGAGGGCTTTTCGGATCATGGGAGCTCCACTCAGGGGGTAGGGAACCAGCATAGGGTCAACCCTCCATGAGGGCCATCCAGGTGCGGTGCCGAGCGAAGATTAGGGGAGTCCACCGTGGGATCCGACCCAAGAGGGGATGTGATTGATCCCACACGCCGCCTCGGTTGCAGGGCGCACCATCTGGGGTCACACTGCCCCCGTGTCCTACGCGCCCCTTCCCCTCGAGGTCTTTCCGGGTCATGGAACCTGGGGCCGACACCTGGAGTCGCTGCTGGGGTGCGCCGAGCCCATCTGGGTGGTGGGGGTTCCAGGCTCCGGGGTCAGCCGGGTGGGCCAGGAACTGGCGAACCGTCGGGTCGAAGGCGTCCTGGATGGGATCGAACGACTCGCGGAGGAGGAAGTCTCCCAGTGGTTGGAAGTCCATCCCAGGGGTGTCCTGGGCCTGCACGGTGTTCCCCTGGACCGCGCCTGGGAGAATCTTGTGGCCCGGGGTGTCGTGCTCCGCCTCCCCTGTCTGGATGAAGACCCCGCGTGCCTGCCTGGGCTTGTGGAGGCCCTGGCCCAGGCCGAGGGGCTGGAGGGACCCTTGCCGGAGGTCCTGGGGCGGCTGCCCTGTCCGGGGCAGCTTCGGGGGCTGCCCTACCGCATCCTGCGCTGGAAGCTGCTGGGCCATCTCCCGG
>CAZPUI010000018.1:0-19124 GCA_964589695.1 uncultured Solibacteraceae bacterium
GGCCAGACGTTCATTCCGTGGGTTCGATCTTTGATGACATATTTGTCCTCGATCAACCGATGGGCCAGCGACGTCTTGCCCACAGTCCCTTCGCCGAGCAACACGACCTTGGCGTTGACGTAACGGCGCGTGGGTTCGGCGGGCGGAGCGGTGCGGACGCCGGTGAGGCGGAAGACGTAAACATCTCCGTCGGTATTGCCGACAAGATGTCGCGAGCCATCTGGACTAAAGGCGACTGAAATTGGGGACGACCATCCGCCGTGCTCGATCTCCTGCAAGCACATGCCCGCCTTCCAATCCCATAGTCGAACTGAATGGTCCGTGAAGCCGGCGGAAGCGATCAAGGTGCCGGCGGTAGAGATGGCGACCGATTGCACAGCTTTCTGATGGCCCTCCAGCGTTCCGAGGCATGTTCCAGTTTCCAGATCCCAGACCTTGATGGTCTTATCGTCTGACCCCGAAACGCCAAACCGTCCGTCCGGCGTGATCTGAACGGAGTTCACGATGCCCGAATGACCCTTCAGCGTCACCAAGCATCGCCCCGTTTCAAGGTTCCAGAGCCGGACCTGCCCACCGCGATGCCCCGACAACGCTTGCGTCCCCGCTGGATTGACGGCGCTGCTGAAAACGTCGTCAACGCTGTCCGTTCCGCACTCGATCGTCTTCAGGCACTTACCCGAAGCCAGATCCCACAGCCGGAGCGTCTTGTCCCATCCGCTGGAAAGCAGCCGAACCTTGTCGCGCAGCGGAACCAGGGACCAGACGCGATTCGAGTGGCCCATTAGCACCACTTCCTGATCCCAGGAGGCTGCATTCCACACGCGAATCGAGAAGTCCTTCGCAGCGGAGATAACTTGTTTCCCGTCGGGACTGATCGCGACCCCGGGCGTCATATCTTGGCTGGCATCGAGAGTCGCGCGGCATTTGCCTGTCATCAGATCCCAAATCTTGATTGTCAAATCCTCTGAGGCGGATGCCGCCCAAGTGCCATCGGGGCTGACGGCTACTCCCATGATCCAGCCCTTGTGCCCTATGAGCTTGCGTTCCAGCACGGCCAGCGGCTCGACCTGCTCCTGCAGCCTCACCGGCTTGGGTTTCGACTTCCGTGGTCTGGGCTGGGCGGCAGGTGGATGGCTCGCTGGTCTTCTTGCTCGGGGTGTCTCCCCTTCTTCCTGGCCTTCTCCCACGGTGTGGGAGAAGGAGGCGGCAGGTTTCGGCTTTTTGGCTTCTGGAGCCGTTCTGGCCTCCGGGCGGCAAGCCGCCAACAGCTCCGCGAACGCCCCCTCGGACGCTTCTCGGTAGTCCACGTACTTGTAGCGCCGGAGCGTATCCGGGAGATCGCAGTCGCCCAGCAGGAGCGGGATGAACCTGCGTCCCTCATTGGACGGATCGCGGTGGATGGCGGTACTGCGCTCCAGGGCCACCCAGCCCGAGGCCAGCGCCGCCGGTGAGATGCACAGCAGCAGCGCCCGCGACTGCTCCAGGCCCTCGTCCACTTTCAGCGCGATGATGTCCCCGGCTTGGATGTTCCACTCGTCCAGCCACACCCTCATCCCCGCGGCCTTCAGGCGTTCTGCCAGCTGACGCACCTGCGGCTTGTCCGCGTGGTTGTGGCTGAGGAAGATGTCGTAAAGGAATTCGGAGCTCATGGTCTGTCCGGCATCATGTCTGGATTCGGCCCGAGGAAGTGCGCTTCATTGAAGTGGAATATGAGTGTAGCCCAGGTAGGTGCCCTTTGACGTTCACAGGGACAGATCCTGACCCCAAAAGGGTCAGTACAAGCCATGGCAGTACTTGATGGATTTGGAGCACTTGCATCGTTCTGAGGGCATTTTCATGGCAGACCTCATCCTCCGCTGCGGGACCAGCGTCCGGTAGAAAACGTGTTCTCCTGCGATGGGAAACCGATAGACCCCGACCCTCGTTGGCGAGAACCCCAAAGGTGGTTTGGGGTGGGCTGGTCGGCTGATGGAGCGTTCTGGTGTGTGCCGGGCGGATGGGGGCTGCGAGTCAGTATGTGCGGGGTGTGACCATGTGGCAGACGTCCCCATGGTGGAGGGTCGGCGCCGCGGGTTTGCGGGGATCCTGGCCCTGCCCATCGCTTCGACTTCCTCGTGGTACCTCCCGGCCTCCTCGGTGACCCCCATGGGCAGGCGGCGGGATTCGATCCCAGGGGGGCGCTGGGGCATGGCATGGCTGGGGGAGCGGAGTTCCAGCGGGTGGTGCGACGCGCAATCCCTTGAGGCGGCCCCCCCCGGGCCGCCTCCGTCCTCCACACCCCCCTGATCCTCATGGGAGGGCGGTTCCAGGTGCGGGCGAAGTCCTCCGGGTCCGGAGGACTTCGCCCATGAATCCTGGCCGTCAAAAGGAAGGCTACCAAGGGGGTGACGGGTCTCGACAGTCGTCCATTGGTTGTATTTTGCAGGGGGCGGGATGCATCCCGGGAAGCACTTCCTAGAATGAAGGCTCTCCGGTATCCGTGGTCGCCTGGTGCGCCTCCATCCGGTGGAAGGATGGGGGGTCATGGGGGTGGTGGTGCGCGCAGGTGGTTTGGTTCTGATCCTGGCTTGGTCGCATGTCCATGGGGCAGGGGCGTCCCCGACGGAGGTGCAGGTTCAGAACCAGGGGTCCGATGCCGATGCGGAGTTCCAAAAGGTGGTGGAAGCACTCCAGCAGGTGGGGGAGAAGCACGGGGGCGCGGAGCATTGCGACCTGCTGTACCAGGCCGCGGAGCTCTCGGACCAGCGGTCCCAATTCGCGCAGGGGCTGAATTATGCCCAGCAGGGGCTCGACATGGCCCGGGTCCTGAAGGATCCGATGAGGGAGGGGCTGCACCTGCGGATGCTGGGCCGCCACCAGCGCAACCTGGGGCGGTACCCCGAGGCCATGGCCTCCCTGGATGCTTCGAGCCTGCGCTTCGAGGCCTTGGGTTTGAAGGTCGAACGCGCCCTGGCCATGGAGGAACGGGCGCTGGTCTACCGACGCTTGGGAGAACTGACCCGGGCCCTGGAGGACCTCCAGTTCGCCTGGGAGGTGTTGGAAGCCCATGGACGGCCCGAGCAGAAAACCCGCGCCCTGAACAACCTGGGCCTGGTGCAGATGAAACTCGCCCTCTGGGATGAGGCCATGGCGACCTTCACGCGGGGGTTGGAACTTGCGGAGCGGGAGAACATTCGGAGTTCCATGGCCACCCTGAGGGAGAACATGGCGGACCATCACATCCAGCGGGGCAAATATCGGGAGGCCCGTCCCCTGCTGGACCGTGCGCTGGAGATCCAAAAGGTGGATCGGCGCTGGCGGAACTACAGCACCACCCTGTACACCCTGGGGCAGCTCTTCATGCGCACGGGCCATTTTGAGGACGCCGATCGGGTTCTGCGGGAGTCCCTGAGCATCAAGGAAGCCATCCAGGACCACTACGGACTCGTCACCACCCTGATCCACCTGGGCATGAACCAGGGGCGTGGGGGGCACCTCCACGAGGCGGTGCAGACCCTGGAGCGGGCCTCCAGATTGGCGGCGGAGGCGGGGGCTGCGGTCCAGGAATCCGATGCACAGCGGGAACTGGCCCAGGTCCACAAGGCCCGCGGTTCCGAGGTCGCCGCGCTCAAAGCCCTGGAGCGCCACCTGGAACTGCAGGCCGTGGTGCAGTCTGAAGAGAACCGCCGTCGACTTTCCCTGGTGCAGTACCGCATGGAGCTCCACCGCCGGGAGCAGGAAATCGGCCAGCTTCGGAGGACCCAGGCCGAACGAGAGCGGGATCTGCGCAGGGCCCATGTGCTGCGCAATGTGATCCTGGGGGCCTCGGGACTGGTGCTGGCCTTGGCCCTGGCCCTCTACGCGCGCTACCGGCAGGTGCGTCGGCTCTACCAGGCCCTGGCGGAGAGCGAGATCCGGTTCCGGGCCCTGGCGGAGCAGTCGCCGGTGGGGGCCTGGATCCTCCAGGACGGGGTGGTGCAGTACGTGAACCAGGCCCTGGCGGGGTTTTTCGGCAAGCGGGCGGAGGACGTTCGGGGGCAGAATCCAGACACTTTCATTCAGTCCCACACGGACCCCTCGGACCAGGTGCCGGGCCTTGCGGAAGCCCTGGATGGGGAGGGAAAGGCCCTTCACCTGGAATATTACGCCGAGGAATTGGATCTCCAGGGGCGCCAGGCCACCCTGGAGGTCTACATCGACGTGACCCCGCGCCGGGAGGTGGAGGCGGAGCTGGGCCGCTACCGGGAGAGCCTCCAGGAACTGGTGGAGGAGCGCACCCGGGAGCTCCATGAAGCCCACCGCGAACTCCTGCGAAGGGAGCGGCTCAGCACCCTGGGGCGGCTCACGGCCACCGTGGCCCACGAGCTGAGGAACCCCCTGGGGGCCATCCGCACCAGCCTCTTCTCCCTGGGGCGGTGGGTGGAGGCGGGAGAGGGCACGGTGGAACGCAAGGCCCTTGCCCTGGCGGAGCGAAGCATTCTGCGCTGCGAAGGCCTGGTGCAGGAGCTGCTGGCCTTCTCCTCCTCCCGGCCCCTTCAGAAGGAACCCACGGATCTGGCCGCCTGGCTCAGGGACCTCCTTTACGAATTCGCCTGTCAGGAGGGGCCTCGGGCAGTCCTCGACCTGGGGGAGGTTCCCACCCTCAAATTCGATCGTGAGCAATTGCGAAGGGCCCTGCTGAACATCCTGGAAAATGCCTGCCATGCCCTGAAGGCCGCGGGATCGGACCGACCGTTGGAGATCCGTTTGCGCCCCATGGATGGGTGGGTGGTGCTTGCCGTGGAGGACACGGGGGTGGGCATTTCGGAGGAGATCCTGCCCAAGGTGTTCGAACCCCTCTTCAGCACGAAATCCTTCGGCAGTGGCCTGGGACTTCCGGTGGTCAAGGACGTTCTGGAGCGCCACGGCGGCCATGTCCGCCTGGAGAGCCAGGAAGGGAAGGGCACCGTCGTGGAACTGTGGCTGCCGATGGCGTAGTACCTTGGGCGCTGCGGCACCTTAGAACAGCTTCAGCTCCATGGCCCGGAGCAGGGCCTGGGTTCGGGATTTGGCGCCGATCTTCCGGAAGATCCGATGGACGTGGATCTTCACCGTGCTTTCGCTGATGAAGAGGCGGTCACCGATCTCCTGGTTGGAAAGACCCTCGGTCAGGGCCTGCAGGATCTCCAGCTCCCGGGGACTCAGGGGGGATTCCAGGGCGGGGCCGGGCTCCCGGGGGGGCAGGAGGCGGGCGAGCACCAGGGTGGTGAGGCGACGATTGATCCAGTAGTGATCCCTGAGCACGATGTCCAGGGCCTGGCCCACAACCTGGGGGTCCGCGGAAGGCACCAGGAACCCCCGGGCTCCAGCCTCCAGGAGTTCCAGCTGCTGCGCGTCATTCAGGGCCGAACCCACGACAAGGGGGCGGACCTGGGGCTGCAGTCGGACCAGGGACTGCAGGAGGGTGCTGGGGGTCGGACGGGCACAGTCGGCACAGACCAGGGCGCCCTGGGGCCGGAACTCCAGCCCTGTGGGCAGGTGGGTGGCGTCCGGGCAGGGGCGAACGGCCAGTGAACCGCTTTCGAGGGTCTTGGCCAGGCGGTTTGCCGCGCCACACTGGCAGACCACCAGGAGCTGGGTGCCTGCCGCGCAGCGGAGGCGGTGAGCCCGCTCCTCCTCCACCGCAGCCTGAAGGGCGTCCATGACCTTGGCCAGGATGGTGGAGGGGGCCTCGGCCTTGGAGAAGTAGTCCACGATGCCGAGCTTCAGGGCGCTCACGGCGCTCTCGTACGCGGGGTAGGCCGTGACGATCAGGCAGCGCTGGGCGGGGTTCTGGGCCCTCAGTTCGGCGCACAACTGAATGCCATCGGACTCACCCAGGTGAAGGTCCACCAGGCAGACCGGAATGGCCTCCGCCTGGGCATGGGCCATGGCCTCCTGAGCGTTCCGGGCCGTGCGCACCTCCAGCCCACTGGTGACGAACATGAGTTCATAGGCAGCCAGAACCTCGGGGTCGTCATCGACCACCAACACCGGGCCTGGAAGGGGGCTGGGGGACATGGAAGCTCCGGGGACGGGGTCCAGTCTACGACGGCCAAGTGGAATCCATGGTAGGAACCGAGGTCAAGGGCCCGGGCTCCAGGCCTCCAGCTGGGCGGCGGCATGCTGGAAGAGGGATCGAGCTTCCTCCAGCCGAGCCTCCTGGTCCTTCCAGTCGGCCTCCATGGCCTCCCGCTCCATGGCTTCCGCCAGGGTCCGCAGCTTGTGGATGCCCAGGTTCCCGGCGTTGGTTTTGAGGTCATGGGCCAGGGTTTGGAAGGCCATGCGATCCTGGGCCTTCAGGGCATTCCGAAGGTTGGGGAGGCGTTCCCGTCCATCCACGATGAAGACTTCGATGAATTCCCTCAGGCCTTCGGCGCCCCCCATGAGTTCGCCCATGCGAACCAGGCGGTCCAGGTCCAGCCCCGGGTCCACCGGTTCCGCAGCCTTGGCGGGTCCCCGTCGCAGGCGCTGGGCCACGTGCTCACGGAAGTCGTCCATTTGGATGGGTTTGAGGAGCACATCGTCGAAGCCCTTTTCCAGGGCGTGGTCCAGGAAGGAGGTTTCCAGGCTGGCGCTGTGCAGGAGCACCACCGCCTCCCGCCCTCCGGGAAGGTCCCTGAGCTGACGCAGGGTCTCCAGACCATTCAACCCAGGCATGTTGCCGTCCAGGATCACGATCTCGAAGGGGGCTTTCCCAAAGGCTTCCAGGGCCTCCAGCCCATCCCCCACCAGCAGGTACGGGATCTGCCACTGTTCCAGGATGGCCTTCATGACCATGCGGTTGGCGGAGTTGTCATCGGCGAAGAGGACCCGGCCCTCCATGGGGCCCGCCTCCCGCATCCCCGGACCCGGGACCCTTGGTACGGCCGACTCCCCAGTTCGGAAGGCCCGCAGGAAGGCGTCCTCGCCGAAGGGAAGGCGCAGCAGGGCTCCGGTGCCGGGATCCTGGGCGAAGGTATCCAGGGTGCGCAGGACCTTCGCGCCCTCTGGAACCCCCTGCGGGTCGTCGGTGATCCAGATCTCAGCCTCGGCTTCGACCCGCTGGGCGCCGAAGCGCAGGGCATGGTGGGCCAGGGTCGCGTCCAGGGCGGGAAGGGCTGTTCGTATGCCCACCCGAAGGTCCTTGAGGGGCCGGTCTCCGGGAGGGGGTTCCAGGACTTCCGCCTGGAAGGTGAACCAGAAGCGGGACCCCTGGCCGACCTCTGAGGTGGCCCCCACCTCCCCCCCCATGCACTGGGCCAGGTGGAGGGTGATGGAGAGTCCCAGGCCGGTGCCCTGGGCCTTGGCACGGCTCTCCGCCTGGGTGTAGGGCTGGAAGAGCCGGGGAAGGACGTGGGCCGGCACCCCCTCGCCAGTGTCCTGGACCGCCACCTCCAGCAGCAGACCATTCTCCAGAATCCCTTGTACCGAGATCCGCACGATCACATGGCCACGGGGGGTGAATTTCACGGCGTTGCCCAGGAGGTTGACCAGCATCTGACGGATGCGGTGGGGGTCCCCCCTCAGGCGTGCGGGTACATCCAGGGCCACTTCCCCCACCAGCAACAAATGATGTTCCCGGGCCCGGGAGGCGAGCAGGGTGAGGGCCTCCTCCAGCACCACGCGGGGATCGAAGGGGGCGGGTTCCAGCTCCAGCATGCCGGCCTCGATGCGCCCCAGGTCCAGGAGATCGTTCACGAGCTGGAGCAGGGATTCCGCGGCTCCTTTCATGATGTGCAGGAACTGGCGCCGGTCCGACTCCCGCACCTCGGAACCTGTGAGGAGCTGGAGGAAGCCCAGGATGGCGTTGAGGGGCGTGCGGATCTCATGGCTGGTGGTGGAGAGAAACAGGGACTTGAAGGCACTGGCGCGCTCGGCTTGGCCCCGGGCCTCCTCCGCCACTTCCTTGGCCGCCTGAAGGTCCAGGGTGCGTTCGGCCACCAGGCGTTCCAGCTCGGCATTGCGCTGGTGCAGCACCGCCATGCGCCAGCGGAAGACCAGGGCGATGATCCCCAGCCCCGCCAGGACCACCAGGCTCCGGAACCACCAGGTGCCCCACCAGGGGGCCAGGAGGGTAAAGGCGTAGGTGGCCTCGGGGCTCACCTGGCCGAAGACATTCCGGGCCTTCACCCGGAAGAGGTACCGACCCTGGGGCAGGTTGGTGTAGACGCTCTGGGCTTGGCGCCGGTAGGAAGACCAGGTGCGGTCGAAGCCTTCCAGCAGGAAACTGAATTCCGTCTGGGGGGCTCCCTGGAAGAAGGGGGCCGCATGGATGAAGCGCATGCTGTTCCCCTCGTAGGGAATCCTGGGAACGGTGCCCGGGAAGAACACGCCCATGGGGGTCTCGACCCGGCGCACCAGGCTCTGGAATTCGGGGAGGGAGGAGAAACCCGCCGAGGCATCCACCCTGACAAAGCCATCCTGGTAGGCCACCATGAGGCTGCCGTCCTCCAGCTCCATGGCGGACTCGCCCCCCCGGAAGTGGGCCAGGCGGCGGTAGGGACCCACCACGGGCGCGTAGCCCCCCTGGGGAAGGGGCGCGTAGTAGTCGCTGAAGCCCTCGCCAAAGACCAGGATATGGCCCTTCCGATCCTCCAGAATGACCCGTACGGCCCGTTCCTCCTCGGGGGGTGCCGGAAAGCGGGCGTCGGGCTCCATGCCCTGGCCATCGGCCCTGAGACGGTAGATGCCACGGCTGGTGCCCACCAGGATCCCCGTCCGGGAGAGAAAGGGGGAGTTGCCACTGTCGGAGGGAAGCCCATCGCGTTTGGTGAAGGTCCGGTGCTCCACCACCCGCCTGCAGTCCTCGGATAGCCTCAGGCGGTGGATACCATCCCCGGTCATGGTCTGGAGCCAAAAACTCCCATCCAAGGCCTGGCAGAAATTGAAGGCGCTGTGCTTGAACCCCTCCACGGCGCCTTGGGGCACCCAGCGTCCCCCCTGGTAGGCCAGGCGGTGGATGCCATCCATGGCGGGCACCAGGAGCAGGTCCGTTCGGCCCTGGGGAGCCTTGAATCCTAGGCTGATGGGACCTGTGAGGATGGGCACCCGGCGGGTGCCTTCCAGGCGGTGCACGCCATCGTTGCTGGCCAGAAGGAGCTGGCCCTGGGCCTCCACCAGACCCCAGGACTCCTGGGAGCCCGGGACGTTCTGGAATCGGGGCTGACCCTCATCCCTGTAGAAGAGTCCCTGGGAGGTGCCAATGAAGCAGCGCCGACGCCCCTGGCGGTCCTTGTGGAGGTAGGCCAGGGTGCCCGTACCGGATACGCCGATGCGCTCGTTCATGAACGTGAAGGGGCTGGTGGTCTCCACCAGGCCCAGGCCCACGTTGAGGCAGAGCACCAGGTTGCCCCATCGATCCGTGTAGACGTAATACACGCAGTTGTCCCCCAGGCCCGTGGTCTTGTCCAGGTGGAGCAGGATGGGACCCTCGGGATCACAGAGGTAGAGCCCCTGCTGCACGGTGCCGATAGCGATGCGCCCATCCGGCAGGAGGTCACAGGTGCTCACTTTCAGGTCCCCAGACCGGGATTCGATGTCCTTGAAACCCGGGAGTTTGCGAAAGCGGTTTGCCGGAGCTTCGCTGGGGTTGAAGGCCAAGAAGCCCCCGGTGCGGGCGCCCACCAGGATGGTGCCGTCCTTCCGGGGCAGCATGCAAAAGATGCGGTCCTCGCCGAACCGCTCGCTGCCTTCCACCAGGGCCATGCGCCCATCCTGGAGATGGAGCAGTCCCCGCCCAGGGGACCGCACGTAGAACTGGTCCCGCACCAGGAAGCCCAGGCGAAAGTCCTTCTGGGGGCGGTGGACCTGGAGCCTGCCATCCCGCAAGTGGTAGACCCCTTGGCTGCTCTGGAAGTAGACCCCCGAGGGGCCCGCCACCGCCGTCACCACATCCCCCACCTGCCCCGCGGGAACCCCATGGGAGGCCGCCAGGGACACGTAGGCCAGGCGTCCCTGGGGATCGGGCCGGAGGACCCCGAAGTCCCCGAAGGCCCCCACATGGACCCGACCCTGGGCATCCAGGGCCAGGCTCCGGGCGGCGATGCCTTCGCCGATGCGGATGAGCCGCCATTCCTGCCCGCTGAATTCCAGCACCCCCAGGGTGTTGGCCACGTAGAGCACGCCCCGGGCATCCTGCACCGCCGCCCAGTTCTGGCTGTGGGCCGCATAGGTCTCGGGCCCGTAGTTGGTCACCAGGGGATGGCCCTGGAAGCTCTGATCGGGTGGGGATTGGGCCCCCAGGGCGAGGCCCACCAGGAGGCCCAGGGTGCGAAGAATCCGCCGGGACAAACTCCCCACAACGGGTCCGACCCC
Organism: uncultured Solibacteraceae bacterium; assembly: GCA_964589695.1. GTDB lineage: Bacteria > Acidobacteriota > Holophagae > Holophagales > Holophagaceae > CAZPUI01. The sequence goes on from CAZPUI010000018.1 coordinate 10,294, forward strand.
GGTCCCAGGGGGGAGCGTAGAAGACGGATCCGCCATGGCGAAGGCCTCCAGGATTCCTCTTCGGGCGCCCGGGAGGGTTGGCCAAATTTCCAGCGGTGGTCTCAAGCACCCTCTGGAACCTATTTTGCGCTTCCCCACCACCTGAAAGCGCCCCACCACCCAAGGTCGGACGCTTTCAGCGCTCAAGCAGGCGCTTTCAGGTTAGAACTGCAGGGTCACCCCCAGCCCCACCTGGCGCCCCAGGCCCTCCTGGATCCGCTCCACGCTCCTGCGCGCCATTTCCACATACCAGATGTCCTGGTTGGTGGCGTTCTTCACGTAGAACTCGGGCCGGAGTCGGGCTTTGGGGCCCAGGGGCCAGGTGCCCTGCAGGCTCAAATCCAGGGTGAGGGCGCCGGGAATCCGGGTTCCGTAGGGGGTGACCACCACCGAGGAACCCATCCGGGTGCTGGTGGAGAGCGGGGCCGTGGCCCCCGAGAGCCAGCGCAGCGTCAGGGCTCCGGTCCAGGGGCCCCGGCGGCCCGATAGGCCTGCCTTCAGGTCCCAGGCGGGCACGTGCAGGAAGTTGTGCCCCCCGGAGGTGCGGTCCCCATCGTCCCCCGTGGCGTAGCCCAGGTTCAGGAAGGCCAGTCCCCAGGTGTCCTGGAATTTCGCTTCCACCTCGCCCCCCCAGCCTTTGAAACGTCCACCGTTGATGATCTGGAGGCCCCCAGGTCCCGCCACCCGGATGAGGAGCTCCCGGTAGTTGGAATGGTAGACCTGGGACTGGACGAAGAGCTTGCCCCGGCTGACCAGGTACGCCAATTCCACGGTGTCGCAGGTCTCGGGGCGCAGGTGGGTGCTCCCCATGAGTACGCCAGGGGTGGCGACGTACTGATCAAAGACGGCTGGGGCGCGGAAGGATTGCCCCCAGAACAGCTTGAGGCTCTGCTGGCCCTCGAAGGTGCGGACCAGGGCCGCACGGCCCGAGACGTTGTGTCCGAAATGGTCGTTTCGGGTGGAACGCAGTCCCCCGAAGACGGTCCAGGGACCGCGATCCCAGGTGGCCTGGAGGAGGGCCGAGGTTTCGTCGATGGCATGGCCGAGGGCAATGTCCTGGCGCTCGGCTCCGGTGTCCACCCTGCGGTTGAGGATGGTGGCCCCGCTTTGGACCCTCTGGAAACTACCCGAAAGGTCCAGGTTGAGGTCCGACCTTGGCTGCCAGGCCAGGCCCAGACTGCCCGTCAGGCGGGTCCCTCGACAGTGGTTGGCGGAGGTGAGGTTCGGGGCGGCAGGGAAGATGCGGTACCAGGTGTCCCGGCTGGTTCCCCCCCGGAGGGTGAGGGTTTCCCCCAGGGCCTGCTTGAGGTCGTAATGAATGAACTGGGCCTGGTTGTGGATGGGCTCCCCGGCACCCTGGGCCCGGCGCATGGCCAGGCCGAAGCTGGTGGCGTGACTGTCGAAGAGGTTCACCAGCAGGGCGTGTCCCTTCCACTGCACTTGGAGTTGCCCAGACCGGTCCTCACGCCTTTCGGCCATGGTGAAGGTCTCCCGGACCACCTCGCTGGCCTGGGGAAGGGGCTCTCCCTGCATGGCATAGGTGTGGCCGAAGATCCGGGCGTCCTGGGTGCCCAGGAAGAGGCTCAGGTCCCCGGGAAGCTGAAGGGTGGCGTGGGCGCCCACACGATGCCCACCCCGGGCGAGGGCCTGGCCGCGGACCTGGGACTCGGAAACGCCTGCCCGGCGGAGCACCACATTGATGGCGCCCGAAGTGGCGTTGGTGCCATAGAGCACCGAAGCCGGGCCTTTCAGGATTTCCACCCGCTCCACATCCTGGATGGGGACGCGCCCCAGCATGGTCAGCCCCGTGAGGACATCCCATGTTTCGGCGCCATTGATCAAGAAAAGGACCCGGTTCATGTAGGCACCCTGGAGCACCCCCCTCATGGTGGCGATGTCCGTGTAGCCCAGGGTCCGGTAGGTCCTCACGCCGGCCACGAGGTTCACCGCCTCTTCCAGGGTCTGCACCCCCAGCCGCTGGAGGGTGTCCCGGTCCAGGATCGTCACGGTGCTGGGACTCCGGAACACGGTGGTGGGCACCGTGTTGCTCACCTCCACCTTGGTGTTCAACAGCATGTGGAGCTCGTCATCCTGGACTGGGGCGGCCTGGGCCCACAGGAGGGGGGCTACCAGAAGAGGGCCGCAGGCCAACCGCACCCACCTCCAAGCCTCCATCACCCACCCCCCCAAGCACCCGCGCCCGGACAAATTCCCGCAGGCCTCCTATCGGCGGCTGCGGCCTGGGGGTGAACTTTGGGGCGCAGTGGGTGGTGTATCCTGGGGCTGAGAGATGCCTCGGACGATACCGGTGTGTGACCAGATTCCTTTACAGGTCCACTGGCGGCGCTCAGACCTCGGTCTTTGAATTCCCGATAGACCTCCTGTACTGCCTCATATGTGAGGGGGAACCATGCTCGAGCCTTTATCCCTAGCGATGTTTCTGGAAAGCTAAGCCATGTTCACTCGGATACAGACCCGAAATTTTCGAAGCCTTCGTGGCGTCGATCAAGAATTGGGGCCCTTCTATGCACTAGTCGGTCCCAATGCAACTGGGAAGTCCACCTTCCTTGATGTGCTCGGCTTTCTGGGAGACCTCATGCGCACGAGGGGAGAACTGCTCTCGGTTGTGCAGGCTCGAAGCCCGGTGTTTGAGAACCTAATCTGGAAGGGTGAAGGTCATGCCTTCCAGCTTGCGGTGGAAGCGGCGATCCCCGAATCCGTTCAGGGGGAGATGGATGAGAAGTGGCGATCCTATTCACTGGCGAGATACGAGGTAGAGATCGGCTTCGATGCACAGGCGAACCAGATCGGACTCAATCGGGAAACCCTTTGGCTACGTCAGAGAACAGCCTTTCCTCAACCCGTTCAGAGGCATCTATTCCCGGCTCACGGGCGGGAGGCACTCAACCTGATCAGCAAAACCAAACAGGGGTGGCGTAAGGCCTTGAACAAGACACCCGGTGGCAATGACAACTACCATCCCGAGGGTCGAAAGACGTGGGAACCGTCGTTCCGGCTGGGACCCACCAAGTCCACACTGGCAAACCTGCCCGCAGATGAAAAAAGCTTCCCTGCCTGCACCTGGTTCAAAGGCCTGCTGGAATACGGGATTCAGGAAATGGCTCTCAACAGCCAGAAGATGCGAATGCCCAGCCCCCCGGGACTGGGGCGACGATTCCAGACCGATGGCTCTAACCTGCCTTGGGTGGTTGAAGAGTTGCGCAAGAATTCCAAGCGCTTCGAAGCCTGGGTGCGACATGTGCGAACGGCACTTGGGGATGTGAAGGACATCTCCACCGTACTCCAACCGGAAAACCAACACCGCTATTTGATCTTGGAATACAGCAACGGTGCCAAAGTGCCCTCTTGGCTCCTCTCCGACGGCACCCTTCGGCTTCTAGCGCTCACGATTCCCGCCTATTTGACTGATCTGGAAGGCGTCTTCCTCATCGAGGAGCCAGAGAACGGCATTCATCCAAGAGCTCTAGAAACGGTCCTCCAGTCCCTGACGTCTATGTACGACTGTCAGGTGTTGATAGCCACGCACAGCCCCGTGGCACTGAACATGCTAGAAGCCCGACAGCTTCTGTGCTTCGCCAAGGACGATCAGGGTGCCACGGACATTATCCGTGGGGACGAACATCCTGCCCTTCGGGAATGGAAACAGGGCCAGCCTGACTTGGGTGTCTTGTTCGCTGCTGGAATTCTGGGTTGAGGCCACCGTGCTGGACTTAATTCTGATGGTCGCAGACAAGAACATGCAGTTCACCCTCCAAGGGGCGCTGAATCGGGCAAAAGCGATGGGAATCCGACCGATCCAGTGCAAATTTCTTGCTGCCGGAAACGATCCCACTGCGCGGATTCAGGGCCCGGACTTACTACGCACCCAGCAGTCGATGTATCGAAAGGGTCTTCTGGTTCTGGATTACGAGGGTTCTGGTACCGACAAGTCGGATGCCCAGGCGCTGGAGGACGAATTGAATCAACGCCTTGAGCTCTGTTGGCCGGGTGGGGCTAAGGCCATTGTTATTGAGCCAGAGCTTGAAAATTGGCTGTGGGGCAGCGACAACGCGCTCCATTCGGTTCTTGATTGGCCTCACACCCAGGGGATTCGGCCTTGGCTGGAAAAACATGAGCCACCTTTTCGCCTCCTTGGCAACGGCAAGCCTGAACGCCCCAAGGAGGCCTGGGAGGCGCTAGTTCAAGTCCATCGGAAGCCAAGGTCCTCTTCGCTCTATGAGGAGGTGGCAAGCCAGCTTAGTCTCCAGAAGTGCACAGACCCGGCTTTTGTCCGGCTACGCGCACAGCTCCAGGAGTGGTTTCCCAGGTGACAGCCCTCGATCGGCGGCGGCGCTGGGAGGGTGAACTTTGGGGGCCCCTCGCGCCGGGCATTACTCCGGCAGATGTATCCTGGCCGTGGGGGGAATGTTCATGGCGATCGAGACGTTCAAGGCCAGCCGCTGGACGAAGGGCAACCGCATCTTTCCCACGGTCATCGAGGTGAATGACACCTCGGTGGTGCGTCGGAAGCGGACCCTTTTCACAAAGAACGAGGTGAGCATGCACCTCCAGCGGGTAGCTTCCGTGCGCATCGAGACAGGACTGCTCTGGTCCGATGTGCTCATCGAAAGTACCGGGGGCACCGACGCCATCACGAGCCATGGCCACCGAAAGGTCCACGCCCTGCGCATCAAGGAACTCATCGAGGCTGCCCAGTCCCAACACCTGAAGGGGCCCGACGAGGGCCCCACCAAGGTTTGCCCCTACTGTGCCGAAACCATCAAGGCCGCGGCCAAGGTCTGCAGGTTCTGTGGGCGGGATATTTCCCTTCAGGGATAGGCGGTTCGCGGCGACACGGGCGGGATCAGTAGGGCAACCCGCCCGTGTTCGGCAGGACGAGCTGGTTCCGACGGGAGCGGCTCTCCCCCACGCTGGTGACGTAGATGCCCGCCTGGTCCTGGATGGGGCACTTGGTTACGCAGATGCCGCAGCCGATACAGATCTTCAGGTCCACCCGGGGCTGCTTGAGGGGCACCTCTTGGCCGTTCCGGTCCTTCACCACCACATCCTCGAACCAGATGGACTTGGTGTGGGTGGGGCAGTGCTCCTCGCACACGATGCAGGGGGTGGCGTGGGCCCAAGGCAGGCAGCGGTTCTTGTCGAACATGGCAAGGCCGATCTTGGTGGCGTGCTTCTGCTCCTGGGTGAGCCTCTGGATGGCCCCCGTGGGGCAGACCTGGCCGCACAGGGTGCAGTTGAACTCGCACCAGCCGGCCTTGGGCACCAGCATGGGTGTCCAGAGGGCTTCCAGCCCCTGCTCCAGGGAGGCGGGCTGCAGGCCATTGGTGGGGCAGACCTTCATGCAGGCTCCGCATTTGACGCAGCGGGCCAGGAAGGCCGCCTCCTCCAGGGCGCCTGGAGGACGGATCAAGGACGGGTCCGGACGCTCGGGATCGAAGGAGGGGGTGGTGCGGTTCACCGCCGCCGTGGCGGCTCCGGCCACACCCGCCAGCAGCAGGCGCCGGCGGCCCACATCCGCGGTCTCCGTAGCGGGCTTGAGGGAGAAGCCCCAGGTGGTACCCACGCGCTTGCACACATCGTCACAGTTGCCGCAGTAGAAGCACTCTGCGGGCATCCAGGTCTCCCCCTTGGCGGGGGTCATGCCCGCCTGGCACTGCCGGTCGCAGGCGCCGCAGCCATTGCAGCCCTCCGCGGTCTCCCGCTTGAAGGGGGCCCAGCGGGCACTGAGTCCCAGCAGGGCGCCCAGGGGGCAGAGGTAGCGGCACCAGAAACGTTTCTCCACCAGGTTGAGTCCCAGGACAACCAGGAAGAGCACGGCCACGATGACCGCCTGGTGGTGGTAGGGCTGCTGGAAGGCCAGGACGCTCTTCTTGAGGCCCCCGTAGAGGACATCCCCCGTGGCGGACAGGGCCTTCACATTGGAGCCCACCGTTACATCCGCGAAGGCGTTGGCCGCCTGGTTGAAGGCGGGGTAGACGCCCAGGGTGAGGCTTCGCACCAGCATGGACAGGGGATCGAAGATGCCCGTGAGCTGGAGTCCAAAGAGGGACCCCCCCAGCAGGAAGGCCAGGAGCCAATACTTCACGGCGAACCAGCCTCGGCCCCGGGCCTTGGCGGGCCATTTCTTCAGGCTGCCCACCAAGTTGTTCAGGGTCCCCAAGGGACAAATCCAGCCGCAGAAGAAGCGGCCGAACAGGGCCGTGGCCCCCAGCAGCAGGAGGGACCAGAGCATGGCCTTCACCACCGCATGGCCGCTCAGGAGGGTGGACAGGAAGAGCAGGGGGTCCGTATCCAGGAAGATGCGCACGGGATAACCCAGTTGGTCCTGTCCCTTGGTCTCGGTCTGGATGAAGAGAAAGAGGAAGAGCAGGAGGAACAGGGCCTGGGCCAGGCGCCGGAAATTGGCGAGGGTGGGCTTGAGGTAGGTCAGTTTCATGGGACCGTGGCTTCTAGACCTTGAGCTGGCGGATGTTCAATTTGCTGGTGTCCATGGTGCCGAGCTTCCGCCGGTTGGCCTGGTTGAGCACCGGCAGGTCGGTGGGCTTCATGCCAAAGAAGCTGGTGCCATAGCTGTCGATGGCCACTTGGTCCACCCCCGCCACCACGGTGTCCAACTTCTTCACATCCGCCAGGCTCCCCCCCACGGGGCCGTGGGCGGTGAGGATGCGCACGGCATCCAGGATGGTGAGGCAGGGCTTGATGACCGTGGCCAGGTCGCAGAGGGCCACATCCAGCTTCTGGTGGACCTGGGCCCGGGAACCACCCATCACGCCCATCCAGTTCTTGATGGACAGGGTGAGCTTGGACAGGCTGTGGTGCTTGGCGATGGGCACCCCGATGAGCTTGTCCGCCTCCAGCACGTCCTGGTAGAGCTCCCATTCCTTGATGGCCTCCCCCAGGGGGATGGCCGTCTTGCGGAACTTCCGGGGTTCGATATGGCTCACCTCCGCCCCCGCGGCCTTGGCGGCGGCTTCGATGCCACTGTTCACGTAGCATCGGCGAGGGTCGTTGCAGGTGAAGTCGAAGACCTTGACCTTCTTCGCCCCCGCCTCCAGGGCCAGTTTCACCACCGTGGCCACCACGATGGGATTGGTGCAGGCGGCCTGCTCTGGGCTGCGGTCCCAGCCGATGTTGGGTTTCACCACCACCACATCCCCCCGGTTCACGAAGGCCCGCATGCCCCCCAGGGCTTCCACGGCGGAGCGCACCAACTTCTCGGCGTTGGGCCCCTGGGCCACCACCAGGTCGGGTCGGGCCGGGGCGGCCAGGAGGTTGGGGCCCAGTCCCCCCGCCAGGGTGAGTCCGGCGGCGGTGGAAGCGGTGGTGGCAAGGAAATCGCGACGGTCCATGGTGCCTCCGAATGGGCATCGCAACGCGAGGTTGCGACAGGCCATTCTAGGCCGAGGCTGAAAGGGTGTAGCCGAAAAAAGACGGGTTCGTTCGGAGGGGCCTGCACGGAAATGGTGGGGGGGCGGCCTTTCCTTCGGAGTGTTAGAAGGAATTCAAGACGTCATCTGCCCCAGCGTCCTGTCATTGTGCAAACCACCCTCTAGGGAACTTTAGGGATGCTATATCCTGCGGTTCAAAGCCTTTGAGGTGTGGCATGGTTAGAGAACTTGTATGCATCATGGCGGCCACGGTCGGGCTTTGGGCCCAGGATAGGGGCTTCCATTTCCACCTGGGTGGCATCCAGGCTCAGGGTGACCTTGGGAAAGGGTGCAGAACGGACTGTTCCTTGGCCTGGGGTATGGCACCCCGCGCAAGGCCACCGCACGGCTCGTGGGGGAACTGACCTTCGCAACCCAGGGTGTCAAGGCTGAGTCCGGGCTCAACCGGGGTGGCAAAACCCAGGACCAGACCCTCCTGGGCTTGGGCCTTCTGGGGGTGCTCCAGGACCCCGAGGGGCCGATGGGAAGAGCCTATATCCTGGGTGGGGCCGGGATTTTCCGGACTGAGCGCAATGAGCTGGAAGTCTGGAACGTGGTGCCTGGGGCCCCCGGTGCGATGGATGGGGTCCAGCGCCAGACCCGGACCTTGGCCAGCAGCACTCGTTTGGGCTGGACCGTGGGGTTGGGCTGGTCCATGCCCCCAAGCTGGAAGCGGATCGGAGGAGAGCTCCGGTACGTGGTGGTGAATACCCCGGGACTGCGTTCCTACTACCTGCCCCTGACCTTTACCGTGGGGTGGTAGGGATTCGACCCCGAAAGAACCCGTGGGTGGGCCAAAGCACGGGTTCGGTGAGGTTTTCTTGATGACCATGGCTTCGGATGGGCGTATCCGAAGTTCCTTGCCGATCATTGGTCGGGGAGATGCGGCGGTTCATCCCCCCCGGGTTCACAGTTCATGGGCCACTCGGGCCTTACCTCATCGGGCCAGTATCCTGGAGGCCAACCTTCGGAGCCCTCCATGCCCCTCGCCCTCGAACTTCATGGCCTCACCAAGCATTTCGGCGACAAGGTTGCGGTCCACCAGCTCTCCCTGGACTTGGAAGCCGGGTCCTTCCTGGGGCTCCTGGGCCGCAATGGGGCCGGGAAGTCCACCACCCTGAAGATGGTCACGGGCCTGCTCACCCCCACCGCGGGCACCATTCGGGTGCTGGGCCTGGACCTGGCGGCGGACCCCACCGCCGTGAAGCGGCTCATGGGCGTGATGCCCGAGGACATGGCCCTGCTTGAATACCTCTCGGGGCCCCAGTACCTGCGATTCGTGGGGCGGATGTACGGGCTGGAGGATGCCGTCATCGACGACCGGCGCCCGGGGCCCTTCGACAT
>CAZPUI010000019.1:0-18991 GCA_964589695.1 uncultured Solibacteraceae bacterium
ACAGGCCAAGGACAAGGTCTATCTGGGCAGTGAACGCCGCAGCATGGTCATGACGGAAGAGGACAAGAAGATCACGGCCTACCACGAGGCCGGCCACACCGTGGTGGCCTCCTCCATCCCCAAGGCCGATCCAGTCCACAAGGTGACCATCATTCCCCGGGGTCGCGCCCTGGGTGTCACCTGGCAGCTTCCGGAGCGGGACCGCTACAACGTGACCAAGGAATACATGCAGGGGGAGATCTCCATCCTCATGGGCGGCCGCATCGCCGAGGAGATCTTCTTCAACCAGTATTCCACGGGTGCCAGCAACGATATCCAGCGCGCCACGGAGCTGGCCCGGTCCATGGTCACGGAATACGGTATGAGCGAGAGGCTCGGCCCCCTGAACTACGCCGGCAGCCAGCAGGAAGGCTTCCTGGGCCGTGGTTTCGGCAAAACCCGGGAGTTCAGCGAGGGAACCCAGCGCCGGATTGATGGGGAGGTCCAGGCCATCGTCATGTCCAACCATGAACGGGCCCGCCAGATCATTCTGGAGAAACGGGACCGGCTGGTGGCCATGGCCGAAGCGCTCCTGGTGCGCGAGTCCCTGGACGCCAGCGAGGTCATGCTCATCATGAAGGGCGCTTCCCTGCCCCCCAAGAACGGCAATGGCCATCCCAAGGCCGAGGAGGGCCAGGAACCCGCCCCCGCCAAGGATTAACATGAACGAGGAGGGACCGCCTGCTCACTTTCCATTCGCGATGTCCCCCCTCGTGCTCCCCCACGTGGTGTCTTGGCTAAGCCGAGACACCACGCCTGATCCATGATGGCCCAACCGTTCGCCGGGCATGGGCCCCGCTTCCTGGGCATCCTGAACCTCACGCCGGATTCCTTCAGTGACGGGGGACGTTGGCTGGTTCCGGAAGCGGCCCTGGCCCAGGCCCACAAACTGGTTCTGGGAGGTGTTTCGGCCCTGGATATCGGCGCCGAGAGCACCCGCCCTGGCGCCGAGCCCCTGGACCCAGGCACGGAATGGGATCGGCTGGAACCCGTGCTCAAGGCCCTTCGCATGGAGTTCCCGGACCTCCCCCTGAGCCTGGACACCCGGCATCCCGAGGTGGCCGCCCGTGGACTGGATCTGGGGGTGCGAATCCTGAATGATGTGACGGGGTTCCGGAATCCGGACATGCTGCGCCTGGCTCGGGAAGGGACCTGCACCCTCATTGCCATGAGGGCCCGTCTGGCGGGGGAAGCGTTCCTTATGCCCCCCTACGAAGGGACTGGGCAGACCACCCCCAACCTTGCCCTGGAGGAGCTTCGGGAGGTTAGGGATCGCCTGCTCGGGGCGGGCATCGACCCCGAACGCATCGTGCTCGATCCTGGCTTCGGCTTTGGCACCACCTGGGTCGAGGACCGGTCCCTGTGGGAGTCCCTCGAAACCCTGCCCCACCGGCTGGAGTGGCCCATCGCCCGCTTCTGTCTTGGCATCTCCCGCAAGCGCTTTACGGCTTGGTGGGCGGGCCGCCCCGACCTCCCCCCCCTGGCCCGGGACGGCTTCACCCATGAGCTTCATCGGAAGGCCCAGTCCCTGGGCTTCCGCATCTTCCGCACCCATGCCCTCCCCCTCACTGATGAGGTCACCCATGACTGATGAACTTCGCTACTTCGGCACCGATGGGGTGCGCGGCCAGGCCTACCACGGCGTCCTCTCCCTGGAGAGCGCCTCCCGATGGGGTCGGGCCTGGGCCCAGGTGGCGGCTGCCCGGGGCATCCAGGAACTGGTGGTGGGATGGGACCCACGCACCAGTTCGGAGCCCTTGCTCCAGGCCTTCCTGGCGGGGTGGGAGAATCTCCTACCGGTCCATCTGCTGGGTGTGGTTCCCACCCCTGCGGTGGCCTGGCTGGTCTCCGGCCGTGCCGCGGCCTGGGGGCTCATGGTGAGCGCCAGCCACAATCCACCGGAGGACAATGGCCTCAAAGGTTTCGATACCCGGGGGGACAAGCTCACGGAGGAAGACGAGCGGGCCATCGAGACCGCCTTCGAAACCGCCGCGCCCACCCTGCCCCTGGCAGCCCTGCCCGCGCCCGAAGCAGCCCCCATGGAGGCCTACCTGGCCCATCTGGGCCAACTGGAGGCCCCGAAGCACCTCAAACTGGTGGTGGACTGTGCCCATGGAGCCACCGCCCCCTGGGCCCCCCGGCTCTTCGCGGGATTGGACATCACCTGGCTGGGTGTGCCCGCCGAGGGTTCCAAGATCAATGTGGGGGTGGGGTCCACCCACCTGGACGTCCTCACCCGGATCGTGCGTGAGCAGGGGGCCGACCTGGGCATCGCCTTCGATGGAGACGGGGATCGCTGCCTGATGGTGGCGGCGGATGGTGCCGTGGTGGACGGTGACCAGATGCTCTGGCTCCTGGCCCTGGATGCCCATCAGCAGGGCCACCCCCTCCCGGGGGTGGTGGGCACGGTCATGAGCAACGGGGCCCTGGAACACGGCCTGGCGGAACTGGGCATCCCCTTCGTGCGTACCGCCGTGGGGGACAAGTTCATGGTGCGGGAGCTGGCCCTCCGGAATTGGACCCTGGCCGCCGAGGCCTCGGGCCACCTCATCCAGAAGGAGCTGGGCCCCTCCGGGGATGGCCTGGCCACGGCCCTGTCCATGCTCCGAGGCCTGGCCCACCGCCCTGAGCACGCGCGCTGGGACTGGCGGTTCAAGCCCTGGCCCCTCCGCCTCCTCAACATCGTAGCCAAGGATCGCAAGCCCCTTTCCGAGTGTGCCCATCTGCTGGAAGCCGAACGTCAGCTTCAAGAGACCCACGGTGCGGACCTTCGCATGGTCCTGCGGTGGTCGGGAACCGAGCCCAAGCTCAGGCTCATGGTGGAGGCCGCCACCCCCACCCTGGTGGAGGAAGCCCTGGCGGTGCTTGAATCCTCGGCCCGGCAGGACCTTGGAGTTTAGGAAAACGCCGACACTTCCTTCCCTCCTTATCGCAAGATGCTAGTCTTTGTCATGAACTTGTTGCTTGAACCGGCCCTAGCCCAGGAGTGAACGGGTGACACCTCGCCTTGGAGTGAACATCGATCATGTGGCCACCCTGCGTCAGGCCCGTGCCGGCAGGGAGCCAGAACCCGTGGCTGCGGCCCTCCTGGCCCAGAGTGCTGGGGCCCATGGCATCACCGTCCACCTTCGGGGAGACCGACGCCACATCCAGGATCGGGACGTGCGCCTGCTCAAGGAGGTCCTGGCGATTCCCCTCAACGTGGAATGCGCCGCCACCCCCGACATGCTGGAGACCCTCATCGGCATCAAGCCCCACTGGGTGACCTTGGTACCCGAGACCCGGGAGGAGCTCACCACCCAGGGCGGCCTGGATGCGGTCTTCCTGCAGAACCACCTGCGCCCCCACATCCGGGAGTACCGCAGCCAGGACATTCGCGTGAGCCTCTTCATCGACCCTGTATTGGAGCAGGTGAAGATGGCCAGTCGGCTGGAAGCCGATGCGGTGGAATTCAACACGGGGGTCTACGCGGAACTGCGATCGGGATCCGAGATCCATGGGGAATTGGACAGGATCCGCGAATCCTGTCGGCTCGCGGCCCGCCTCGGCCTGAGGGTCCTTGCGGGTCACGCCCTGAACCTTCGGAACGTGGGCCCCATTGCCGCCATCCCGGAAATGGAGGAGCTCAACATCGGCCATAGCATCGTGGCCCGTGCCGTCGTGGTGGGCCTCGAAGCCGCCGTTATGGAAATGCTGGATGCCATGGGGGAGGCGCGCTGATGTCCACCCTCCGGGGCAACCTGCAGAGCATTTCGCTGACCGATGTGGTCCAGCTTCTGCATGTGAACCGGAAGACCGGCAAGCTCTATGTCAACGAAGGCAAGCACAGCGGCATCCTCTTCATCATGAATGGCGAGGTCATCCATGCGGAGACCCCGCAGCTGGCTGGAGAGAGCGCCGCCTTTGACATCCTGGAGTGGGACAAGGGGGAGTTCGAGTTTGTGGCTTCGGCCATCAAGGTGCCCACGAGCATTCGCCGGAGCGTGAACGACCTCCTCATGGAATCCGCCCGCACCAGCGACAGTCGTAGGCGCCTGAGGGGCATCTTTCCCAGCCTTCGGGCCGTCCCCTGGCCCACCCTGGAGGGCGATGCGCTCAGCCAGGGCCTGCGTCTCTTTCCGGAGGACCGCAAAGTCATCCCCTACCTGGATGGCTACCGCAACTTCCTGGAGGTCATGAGTGCATCTGAACAGAACGAGGTGGCGGTCCTCCAGACCTGCCTGACCCTTCGTGAGGCCAATCGACTGCAGGTGCTGGAGCCTGAAGTCAGCCTGTCCGTCATTCCCCTCAAGGGCGGTCTCTTCAAGCGCACGGACCGGGTGGTCATTTCTAAAGCTTTCGAAGCCAAATGGCTGGCACAGGGACCCTACCGGAAGGCGGGGGTCACCCACGTGCGCATTTCCTGGCCCGAAGGCCCCGTCATTGAACAGGTCGCGTTTGCGTCCATGGACGACCAGCACATCAGCATCCCGAAGGAATTCATGCAAGTGTGGAACCTTCCCGAAGGGATGTTCGTGACCCTGCGACCCGCTGCGCAGTGAACCCTGGAGAAGGCCCCCATGGATGAGACCAACCTTCCGATCCCAGCTCGGGACACTACGGAGCACATCCAGCCCGAGGAACTGGTTCAGGGATTCCAGAAACAAACCTCTCGCCTGGATGCACGCCTGGATTCGCTCCAGGAGCTGATCCAGCAGATCCGCGCAGAACTTCACGACGAATCCAGCCAAGCCCTGTCCCAACTTGCCCAGGCCGCCCGGGACATGGCCAACGGGCAGGTCTACCAGCGCATCGACCTTCAGGCCAAGGGGGAACTGGGCGCCCTGGCCCAGAGTCTCAACCAGACCCTGCAGAACCTCCAGCAGCTGGACGCTTCCGTCAAGCACCAGAGCACCCAGGTGCCAGAGCTGGCGTCACAGTTGGATGCCATCACCCAGGACACGGAGAACGCCACCCAGTCCGTGATGAACCGCCTGGATACGCTCATGAGCCTGGTGGAATTCGTGGCCAAAAGCCTGGAGTTGGCGGAAAGGAGCCTCCAGGACAATCAGGAAGCCAATGCAAGGTTCCAAGCCCAGATCGATCTCTTCCTGGATCGGGCCAGCGCCGGCGAGAACCCGGCCCTGGTGGCCCAAGAAATCCTGGAGTTCCTCTTCGAGCAGCGCATGACCTCCAAGCTCATGCCTGTGGAACTCCGGCAGGCCCGGAAGGATGTCGCCTCCGTCAGCGACGAATGCTTCGAGATCCTCAACACCCTTCAGTTCCAAGACATCACGCGCCAGAAGGTGGAGAAGGTGGTGCTCCTGCTCAAGCAGTTCCAGGCGGGCCTCCAGCGGCTCCTGGCCATCTTCAACATCTATGACGAAGCCAATCCCAAAGGGGAGATCTTCGAACACCGACAGATCGCCACCCAGGAGCATATCTTCGAGACCACCCTGGAGGCGGACCGGAAGAAACAGTCCGTGGAGGACATCATCGCCCAGTTCAAGAAGGGTCAGGGCTGATCCCTGCCAGGAACCCCGTGCTGAAGGCCGCCTGGAGGTTGTAGCCCCCCACGGGTCCATGGAGATCCAGCAGCTCCCCGCAGACCTGCAGGGTGGGCAGGGTTCGCACACGACAGGTGGCAGGATCCACTGCCGAGAGGGCGAGTCCACCCGCCGAGACTTCCCCCTTGGCCAAGGGCACGCCCTTGACGTTGCCCAAGGGGAATTGGGTCACGGCCTCCACGCACAGCCGCCGCAGGTCCCGGTTCAATTCCGCAAGTCGCGGTCCCCGCTCCAGGCCCTGCTCCCGAAGGAAGTCCTCGAGGAGGCGCTCCGGGAGCCAGCGGTGCAGCCAGCTCCGAAGGCCCACCTTGGCCTGCCCGGACTGGGCTGCCACCAGGTCGGCCTCCAGCTGTTCCGGGGCGAGGGGTGTGAAGGCATAGGTCAGCCAGCCCCCCCCTTCGGCCTTGGCCAGGGCCGCGGCCTCGCTGAGGGCCAGCACCGCAGGTCCACTGATTCCCGCCCTGGTGAAGACCAGGTCGCCGGCCTGGGACGCCAGGCGCCGGGTCCCGGCTTGTCGGCAGAGGTGGAGGGTGCCCCCCCGGAGGGCCACGCCTTCCCAGGCGGGACGGGGCACTTCCAAATGGATGGGCGCAAGGGCGGGACGCCAGGGCACCATGGGCAGTCCAAGGCCTTGCAGCCAGCCCCACCCCTCGCCCAGGGTTCCGGTCTGGGGATAGCTGGCACCGCCCGTGGCCAGAAGCAGGCGCGGCGCCCGCAGGGATGCCCCAGCCTGCAGTTCCAGGACCCAGGTGTCCCCCTTCCGCTCCAGCCTCGCCACCCGAACCCCCGTTTGCAGTCTGACCCCGGCGGCCTGGGCCCAGGCCTGGAGGGCCTCCACGACGAGGCGGGCGGAACCCGGTCCCCCCAGGGGAAAGACCCGACCGTCGGGACGTGACTCCGTGGGCAGCCCCTGCTGGGCCAGGAAACCGCGCAGCCGTTCCGGTGGAAACCGATGAAGGGCTTCCCGAAGGAAGCGGCGCTGGGCCTGCGGAAAGACGCGGAGGAAGGCTTCGGGCTCGGCGTCGTGGGTCACATTGCAGCGTCCACCGCCACTGATGCGAACCTTTTGGCCCACCTCGCGGTTGGCCTCCAGCAGCAGGACGCGGACGCCCCGGAGGGCCGCCTGGCCTGCGGCCATGAGCCCTGCGGCTCCCGCCCCCACCACCAGGAGTTCCGCGGCCTCGACGGGGGGGCGGCTCATGGGCGTGTGCCGTCCTCGGCTTCCCGGAGCCGCGTGGAAAGGGCCTCCAGAAGCTGGCGCGCGGTTTGCCCTGACTGGGCCATGGTCCCCACTCGGTTTCCACGGAAGCCCGCCCGCACGAGCGCCTCCTGCCAATGCTCCAGCTCCTGCTGGTTGAAGCCCGGCATGAGGATCAGGAAGGTCTGGTCCGAGGCCCGGGCGATGAGGTCCACGGGTCGGCTGAGACCCTTCAGAAGGGCCATGTCCCGGGCGAGGGCTTCCAGGATTCGGGCCCAATGGCCCTCCTCCCGGATGGGCCGGAGGGCCACCAGGGCCAGGGGCAGCCGGGCAAGCGGGGCCACCTGGAGGAGCAGCTCCAGGTGGGCCTCCAGAAAGGCCCCGGTGTAGGCTCCCGTCAGCCCATCCCGGAAGTGGCGACGTGCCTCCAGCATCGGCTGGGCCTGGGTGTGACGCAGCATCTGCCCCACACGCATGCGCAGTTCCGCGGGCAGGAAGGGCTTGGTGAGGAAGTCCGTGGGCCCCGTGTCCCCTTCGCGGATCTCCTGTTCGAGGTTCTGGCGGGCACACACCATGAGGATCGGCAAGTCCCGGGTCCTGCGGACGCCCCGGAGCATCCCCGCCAGCTGGATGGCATTCCCGTCCGACAGGTGGTGGTCCATGACCACCAGGTCCGCCATGCTCGTACTGATGAGCGGCAGGGCGCCCTGGATCGAGTCGGCCTTCTGAACATCGTGGCCCATGGCGGCGATCTCCGCCCCCATGTGGTCCAGCAGGTTCGGATGGGAGGCCAGGACCAGCACCCGGGCGGGACGTCCCTCCTCCCACCGCAGGGGTTCCCCGGCGGTTTCCGGCGCCGCCTGGCCCTGGGCCTGCCTCAGCAGGAGGTGGTGACGCACCCGGGTCCGCAGTTCCACCACATGGGGCGGTTTGTTCAGGAAATCATCGGCCCCGGATTCGAAGCTGCGGTCCTTGGCATCCCGTTGCATGGCCGTCAAATGCACCACCACCACGTCCCGGGTGGCGGGGTCCGCCTTGATGCGCCGGCAGACCTCGAAGCCATCCATCCCGGGCATCACGATGTCCAGGAGCACCAGGTCCGGATGCTGGGCCTTCACACATTCCAGGGTCTCGGTCCCGGTGCTCGCCTGGAGCACCTTGAGTCCCAGGGGCGCCAGCTGGGCCTCGAGGTAGCGCCGCATCAACCGATCGTCCTCGGCGATGAGCACCGTGTGGCGGGATAGGTCGGTGGGCACGTCGGATGCGCTTTGCATGGGGGCAGTGTAACCCCTAGTGCTGGGGCCGTACCTTCAAGGATACTTAGGCCACTGGGTGCATCGACACCCTTGGAGGTTCGCATGACCGAACAACCCCTGGTGGGGATCCTGATGGGATCCAAGTCCGATTGGGACACCATGAAACACACGGCCTTGACCTTGCGGGAACTCGGCATTCCCTTTGAGGCCCACGTGGCCTCGGCCCACCGAACCCCCGCCAAAGCCATCGCCTTCTGCCAGGAGGCCGAAGGTCGGGGTCTCAAGGTCCTCATTGCCGCAGCGGGAGGCGCCGCCCACCTGGCGGGTGTCTGTGCCGGCCAGACCCACCTGCCCGTCCTGGGCGTGCCCATGAAGGGATGGGCCCTGGATGGCATGGACAGCCTGCTCTCCACCGCCCAGATGCCCGCGGGCATCCCGGTGGGTTGCCTGGCCATCGGCAAGGCCGGGGCCATCAACGCCGCCGTGCTGGCGGGCTCCATCCTGGCCCTGGGGGATGCTGGCATACGAGGGCGCCTCCTGGCCTATCGCCAAGCCCAGACCGACAAGGTGCTGGCCGACGACCACCTTCCCCTGGACTGAGTGGGGATGGAGCCCACCGGTTTCAGTTCCTCCCGCCCCGCCCAGATCCGACGCCTGGACCATGTCCTGTACGCCGCCGGGCTGCGCATGCAGCAGGCCATGGCCGAGTATGTGAAAGAGCCGGGCTGCCCGGACCAGATCCTGGTCCTGGAGCACAACCCCGTATTCACCCTGGGGGGCAATGCCGTGCGGGATGACATCCATGTCACGGACGAGTTCCTGCAGGAGCGCGGGGTGGAGGTCCACGCCACGGACCGGGGCGGGCAGGTCACCTACCATGGACCTGGCCAGATCGTGGTCTACCCCATCTGCAACCTCCGGGGTGGACGGGAGGATGTGGGGCGGCTGGTGCGGGGGCTGGAGGAAGCCATGATCCGCACCGCCGCGGACTACGGCATCACCTGCTTCCGCATCAAGGCATTTCCGGGCGTCTGGGTCGACACTCCAAGGGGACAGGAAAAGCTGGGGGCCTTGGGAATCCATCTGAGGCGCTGGATCACCACCCACGGCATCGCCTTCAACGTGGCCCCGAACCTGGCCCACTTCAAGTGGATCACCCCTTGTGGGATCACGGACAAGGGGGTCTGCAGCCTGCATTCCCTCCTGGGGGAAGCCTGCCCCACCTGGTCCGAAGCCGCGGACCAGCTTCAGCACCACCTCACGGATGTCCTTGGCCTGGCCCCCCAACCCACGCCCGCCCCCACCCGCAGCGTGCTGGCCCTCACTTGGCGTCGGGGTTCCCAAGGGCCGGAAGTCCTCATGATGCTGCGCCAGCCCCACACAGGGCTCTGGTGGGGCAGCGTCACGGGGCGCATGGAGCCCGGAGAAACGCCGCTTGAAACCTGCCACCGCGAGTTGCGGGAGGAGACGGGTCTGGAAGGGACCCTCACCCCCTTGGAGTTCCAGCACACCTTCTGGGTGGATCCCCGCATCCTGGGCCTCCCCAAGGGTGAACCCCGCTTCAATTCCGAGCGCTGCTTTGCCATGGAAGTGGATTCCAACGCCCACGTGGATCTGGATCGATCGGAACACAGCGAGTACCGCTGGTGCTCCCTCGCCGAGGCCCAGTCCCTCATGGGCTGGGAGGGCAGCAAGGCCGCCCTGGGGCGCCTGGCTCAACGCCTGGGGATTCCGGTTCCATGACGTCCATTCGTCAGCCAGGGGAGGCCGTTCGCGGGGTGCATCGGCCCCATTGGCCGACCCGGTTTCCAGGTGGCCCCCCCAGGGTGGATCATCGAAAATCCCTCGCCCCGTCGGCAAGCCTCAACCTTCGGGACCAAATGCCTCTCAATAAGAGGGATGTCCCATGCGAAACTGGCAGTGGACCCGCGAAAACCCAGTTTCCTGGCCCTTCTACCGGACTTCTAAACCCACAAAAATCCACGACGTATGTCCCTCGTGACCTCGTTCTTTCCAAGGAGTGGTGATGGTTTCTGCCCGCATGCTTCCCGCGCTTCTGATTGCCTACACGC
The DNA here is from genome assembly GCA_964589695.1 of uncultured Solibacteraceae bacterium. Taxonomy (GTDB): domain Bacteria; phylum Acidobacteriota; class Holophagae; order Holophagales; family Holophagaceae; genus CAZPUI01. Next base: position 10,112 of record CAZPUI010000019.1, read on the forward strand.
TGGTGGCCCTTCCCGCCGCAGGCCAGGAGGCCCCCAAGACGCTGTCACTGAAGGACGCGATCAACACCGCTCTTCAAAACAACCTCCAGGTCCAGATCAACCGCATCACCCTGGAAAGTTCGGGCTACGACCTCACAAGGGCCCTTGCAGTCTATGACTGGAGTCTCAGCGGGCAGGCGGGCTTGAGCCGAGGCGAAACGGACGAGCAGATCACCGAGGAGCGGGACGCACTCGGCCGATACATCGCAAAAACCACCTCCACCTCGTACGGACGTAACCTTTCACTAACGACCAGTAAGGCTTTCACCTGGGGAGGTTCTTTCAACGCGACCTACAGCCCGGTGTACCGAGCTGCTACCTCGAAGAGCCAGAACTTCAGGCTCGACCCCTACAGTCAGTGGTCCTCTTCGGGCAGTAGCAAGACTCCCTACGATGGCTCCTGGAACATGAACTACGTCCAGCCCCTTTTGCGCGGATTCGGTAAGGGAGTGTCTGATAGTGCGCTGGTGATTGCGAGGCGCAATGGACAGCGGGCCGACCTAACTTTCCAGCAATCCCTTATCCAATTCGTATCGGATACCGAGTCGCAGTACTGGAGCCTGGTGAATGCCAACCGCGCCTTGCAGAACAAGAAGCTAGCCCTCGACCTCGCCCGGAAGCAACTTAAGGAGAACAAGATCCGGGTGGAAGTGGGCACCATGGCTCCCATCGAGGTAGCCTCTGCTGAAGCTCAAGTGGCACGGGAAGAGCAGGGCATCATCCAGGCGGAAGCCAATATGAGGAACCAAATGGATGCCATGAAGCGCCTGTTGTGGCCAGGCCAGGAGCCCACCGAAGATCTCACCCTCAGCGATTCCCCGACAGTCACAAGGGTTCCCATGAGTGTGGAAGAGGCGCAGAAGCTAGCGCTGGAACGCCGGGTGGAGATCAAGGCTGCCCGCATTGGCCTGGAAAACGCCAAGACCAACGAGTTGGTGGCCGAATCAGGCATGAAGCCCAAGCTGGATCTGACGACCACCGTCTCGTCCAATGCGGACGTTGCCTCAGCCTTAGGCCCTGTCAACAGCGATCTGTCCAAAGCAAAAAACCCCACCTACAGCGTGAATCTGAGCTTCGCCATCCCATTGGCGAACCGCTCCGCCAAATCCACCTTTGCCAGCAGCAGGGCCGCAAGGCGCAAGGCAGAACTCGACCTGCGCGACCTTGAACTCACCACCTCGCTGGAGGTCAAACAACGTCTGCGGGACCTGGAATCCAAGGAAAAGGCCATGTTTGCGGCCCAGAAGGCCCGGGAGTTCAGCCAGAAAGACATGGAAGCCGAGCAGAAGAAGTTCGACAACGGCATGAGCACCAACTTCATCGTGCTGTCCAAGCAGAGTTCCCTGGACCAGGCCCGGGCCAACGAACTGGCCGCCCAAATCGACTACGCCAATGCCGTCACCGCCTTCGAGAAGGTCATTGGCAACTTGCTGGAGGCCCGGCAGTTGAAGGTGCAATAACCCAACCACGATCCTCCTTCAGGGCCCCAAATAGGGGCCCTGAATGCTTTTCACGGGGCTCTCTCCCTCCACTTGAGCTAGCATCCAGACAGAACCAAGCCTGGGCTGGAGTGGCCATGTCCCCTTCCTACATGACTCTCGTTAACACCAACCTTCGCCCGTGGGCCTTCGGCTTGGTCTTCATGGCGGCCCCTTTGGTGGGCCAGTCGGATGTGGCTGGGCATCTGAAGCACCTGGGCCGCACCTGGGACGAAGCCCTCGTCAAGAAGGACCGCGCCACCCTCGAGCGGATCCTGGCGGATGATTTTCTATTCACAGGTCCCACGGGCAGGGTGGGAACCAAGCAGCAGATGATCGAGAACATCCTCAGTCCGGATCTCGTGATGGACCCCTTCCAGGCCGAGGATGTCAAGGTGCGCATCTACGGAACCACCGCCATCCTCACGGGGTCCGTCGCCCAGAAGGGAACCCTTCGTGGAAGACCCTTCCACTACACAGCGCGCTACACGGATGTCTATGCCAAGCGGAAAGGATCCTGGAAGGTGGTGAATGCCCAGGTCACCATCATTTCCAGCCTTGTAAGTGTCCTTCCTTCCAGCACCAAGTAGGCTCACCCCCCGCACCCATCCTATCGAAGCTCGAGGATCAACTCCTTCAGGCCGCTCCACACGATTTGGACGCCAATGGCCAGGAGCACGAAGGCGGAAAGCTGATTCACCGTGGCCTCCCCGGTCTTGCCCATGCGCCGCAGGAGGGGTCCGCTGTAGCGGTAGAAGAGAAAGATGGTGAGCCCCGCCAGCGCAATGCCACAACTTACGGCCACCAGATTCAGGAAGGTCTCCAGCTTCCACAGCACACCCCTGGGCACAAGGCTGAGGGTGACGGCCATGGCCCCGGGGCCTGCAGTGACGGGCATGGTCAGGGGGAAGAAGGCCTTGTCCAGCATGCAGGTTCGGATTTCCTCCTCCTCGGATTGGGTCAGCCGAGGATCCCTGTTGAGCATGTGCCAGGCGGAGTGGAAGAGGAGCAAACCACCGGCGATGCTGATGACAGGAATGGAGATCCCCAGAATCTTCAGCATCCATCCGCCGATGCAGAGGATCACCGTGAGGAACACGAAGGTGTAGAAACCGATGAGGGCGGCGAGGCGATTGCGCTGGCGCTCTGGAACGGTCGATGTCAGGGCCAGGAAGACGGGGGCCATGGCCGGTGGGTTGAGGATCGGGAAGAGCGCCAGGAAGGCAAAGGACATGGTGGCGAGAAACTCGGCCATTCAGCGCGCCTCCGCCCTCGGGGTGAGGAGCCCCAGGAAGGTGAGGGGAACCTCGGAATCGTTCACGAGCCCATGGCTGCCTCCAGCCTTGACCAGGAAAAGATCCCCGGGTCCCACAGAAAAGCGCACTCCATTCAGGATCCCCTTACCCCTGCCTTCGAGGATGAGGTACAGCTCTTCGGTGTCGGGGTGGGCATGCTCCCCCACGGAGGAACCCGGGGCCAGTGTGGTGCGCCCCAGACCCAACACCCCGTCCATTTCGCCGGGCCCAAGGCAGGCCACCCCCCAGGCCTGGCCCACGCCGCCCCGGATATCCTGCTTCGATTCCACCACTGCCTCGGCGAGCCTTCGGATCATGAGGTCCTCCGCTTCGAGGGTACCGGGCTCGGGCGCGCAGGGAAGGCCAGGTTCAAGACCCAACGCTCCCAGCGTTTCTGGAAGGCCTTCATGTCGGGGTCCCCAAGGATCCGCACCAGCGTGCGGTAGCCCCTGGGGTCCTGGGCATGGTCCCGCCGGAAAGCCCGAAAGAAGGCGCGGAGCAGGCCCTGTTCCTGAAGGTAGTAGCAGAGGTAACGAGCCTGGGCATAGTGCTCGCCGGAGGCCTCTCCCCGAAACTCGTCGTCCGTCAAGGCCGTCAGCTCCCGAAAGGACCGAACCCTGCCCGCACGGATGCCGTCCTGAAGGCCTGGCAGACGCCAGTTGGGCAAACCAATGATCGTGCCGTTGCGCTCGCTGCACTGTTCGAAGAGGGACCCCATGCCCTCGTTGAACCAGGCCGGACACGCCGGGAAATTGCGGTGCATGTAAGGGTGGACGATTTCATGCACCAGCGTGCCCCCCCCGTGGCGATGTTCATCACCAGGGCACGGTCCGCCGGGGAGTAATAGCCGTAGGGGGTGCTGGACCGCACCTTGAAGAGCTTCCGGGTCCAGCGGTCGTAGCTCCCCTTGTCCTTGAAGAGCCAAATGGTGATCGTCTCTTCGGGGTCCTCATCGAAGAAAGCCTCCTTGAGCCGCCGCACGGCCCAAGTGACCGTGCCCTGGGCCCGCGCGCGGACCGCCGCCTCCTCCCCATCCCCCACCACCACGAAGGGGGGCGCCAACACCCGATGGAAACCCGGCGGCAGGGTGGAGGACACCGAATCCGATTGGCCCAGCAGCCACCCGGAGAGTGTCAGGAACCGCAGGGTACGGAGGCAAAACGCGAAACGCATGACAGGACCCACCATGACCAAGTTTCGGCTAGGTGCTCGGCAGCTTGAGATCCCATGACAAGGACCGCCTTCAAAGGCGCCGAAAGGACCCAAGCACGCCCTGTGGTGGGACAGGGAGGAGCGGTCCAGGTAGTCTGGATCCTGCCCAAGGGAGTCCCAACGTGGAGCTCAGCCTCGACTACCGCATTCGCAGATTCTGGAACGGGCAGAGCCTGACCAGCGCCAGGGTGGGAGGCCGCTGAGCTCGCCATGGATCTCCTCCCCCCCTTCCAACCCTTCGAGCCCCCCTTCGGGTTGAGGGGGGGTCATGCCCAGACCTTGGCAGGGGCCCTCCTGCCCTCCACGGTGCCGGATCCCCCCTGGGAGCGCCTGAACCTGAAATTGCCCGATGGCGATGCCCTCAGCGTGCGCATGGTGCGGGGCCGGGACCCTGTGGTGGTGCACCTCTTTCATGGACTGGCGGGCAACGCGGACTCGGACTACATCCGCCGGGCTGCCCACCTCTTCTGGCAGAAGGGCCACAGCGTGGTGGCCATCAACCATCGTGGCGCCGGGGAAGGCCGGGGGTTGGCCTCCCAGCCCTACCACGCAGGATCCATCCAGGATCTCTCGGCCCTCTTCGCCATCGGAAGGGGCTTCTTCCCCGAGCATCTGCACGTGGCCGTGGCCTACAGCATCAGCGCCAACATGCTGCTCCTCCTCCTGGGCAGCGGGGACCGTGGACTCACCTTTCCGGATCGGGCCGTGGCGGTGAACCCGCCCACCAACCTGGAAGCCAGCGCCCGCCGGTTGGAGAAGGGCCTCGCCCGGATCTACGACCGCCGGTTCGTGAAGGACCTGCGCCGGGAGGTCCAGGAGCGCTGGGAATTGGGTCTCATGGAGCCCATCGACTTCCCTCGACGCATGAGCCTGCGGGACTTCGACGCCCTTTACACCGCACCCAAGGGCGGCTTCTGGGACCGGGAGCAATACTATGCGCGCTGCTCCTGCGCCCCCCACCTCCGCCGCTGCGCAGTGCCCACCGTCCTGCTCACCTGCGAGGACGATCCCATCGCCCCAGCCTCGGATCTGAGCGCCCAGCCCCTCGCCCCTTCCCTCCACCTTCACGTGGAGCGCCATGGTGGCCACATGGGCTACCTCAGCGCGCGCCCCACGCCCCTGGGCAACCGACGCTGGCTGGACTACGCCGTGGATCACTACGTGGACCAGCTCATCCTTTCCAGCGTCTAGAATCGTCCTCGACCAGGCCCAGCTGGTCCATGACCCGGGTGGCAAAGGCATCGTAGAGGTCCGCCAGAGTCTGGGGCCGATGGTAGAACCCGGGCATGAGGGGCATGACCACGGCCCCGGCATCATGGACCCGAAGCATGTTTTCCAGATGGATGCGGTTCAAGGGCGTCTCCCGCAGACAGAGCACCAGGGGGCGGCGTTCCTTGAGGGTCACGTCCGCCGCACGGCAGATGAGGTTATCGCTGGTCCCCGCGGCGATGCGCCCCAGGGTGCCGGCGCTGCAGGGCACGATGGCCATGCCCTCATGGCGGTGGCTGCCACTGGCCAGGTCCGCCCCCACATTGCGTTCCGGCAGGCTCCGGACCTTGGGACTGCGGGCCAGGAGTTCCTCCACGATGGTGCCGCATTCGTCCGCCAGACAGCGACGCCCCGTGGGCGAGGTCAGGAGCACCACCGCCCCCACTTCCGGGTTGGCCGAGAGTCGCTCCAGGAGTCGCACCCCGAAGGGCGCCCCCGTGGCCCCGGTGAAGGCAAGAACGATGCGACGCGACATGGGAAGAGTCTAGCCTGCCCCTTAGCGCCCAGGCAGCGGCAGGCCGAGCTTGCGGAATTCATCCTGGACGGTGGAGAGAAAGACATCCGCCGTGGCAGGCTTGATGAGGTAGCCCGAGAGTTCCAAGCTGGACAGGCGCTTCACCACATCCGCATCCCGGTGGGAGCTGAAGACGAGGATCGGGGTCGCTTTGATATCGGGATCCTCCCGGACCGCCCGCAGGAGCGTTTCCCCATTGCAGCCGGGCATCTCGTAGTCGGTGATCACGAGCTCCGGCCGCTGCTCATGGATGGTCTTGAGCACCTGGTAGAGGCTCTTGGGGTCCAGGCTGATCACATCGAAACCCGCACCTTCCAACTGGTTGGTGGCCCAGATGCGGACCATCTTGCTGTCATCGATGATGAGGATGGCCATGGCAGCTCCCCTGTCGTGAGGCCAATCCAGAAGGATTCTGGTCAGCGGACTACGGCTCATCGGCCAGAGGCGTCCCGAACGCAAATTTGCTGGCCTGGCTCCCCAGGTCTCCGCAATCCGTCGGCATCCTGGTGCGCGGCGCGGGTTCGCTCCTCCGAACCATAACAATTCAACCAACCTCGATCGTGGGCCGATGCACCTGGAAGTGATGCAGCCACGCCTCCTCAGAAAGGTGTTCTGGAATGGGATTCAAGTTGAGCTTTTCGGTGCTGTCCAGAGGGTGGTCCCGATGGAGAAAGGCCTGCTTCATGACGCTCTTCGAGCGGCGTGAACACGAGGCCCGGCGACTCCTGGAGCAATACAGCCAGGAATACGAGGCCTTCGTGGCCCACAAACTGAAGCCTTCCCTGACCCAAGAGGGACTCCAGGAAGAGACCCTCGAGGCCTCCCAAGCCTCCGGTCCCTACCACGACCTCGATCGAACCGAGTACCGGATGGTCACCTTTGACGGGCTCAGCTTCGGCAAGACCAAGGCGTCATCGGTGGAGGACCTCCACCGAATTTCCGGAATCCGCTTTTTCTACTGCAACTTCACGGATTGCACCTTCTGCAATGTCCAGTTCGAGAACTGCACCTTCGTGGGCTGCACCTTCAAGGAATGCTATACGAGCGATCAGGGCCTCACGTTCGAGCATTGCGGGTTCTACAGCCTGGTGGCCGGAAAGAAGAGCACGGATGACATGCATGTCACCTTCGTCGAGTGCGAGTTGGCCGTGCGGTTCTCGGGGTGCGACCTGACCCATGCCGTGTTTCACAAGACCAACTTCTACTTTTCGCAGTTCTCCGACACGCGGCTCAATGGCGCCATTGTGTGTGATTGCACGTTCGATACGGTCACCTTCAGCGACTGTAATTTCTGCGGTTCCAGAATCATCGGGACCAAATTCATGGACTTCACCCTGATGGACCGGGTCGGCAGATCCCGGGTGGACCGCCATTCCTTCTTTGGAGAGCTCGTCTTCAACCGCAGCCTGGATCGTGAAGTCCGCTTCGCCCGAGAAGTCTACTGCGCCCTGAATGAGCTCTTCGAATCCAATTCCGTAACCAGCCTCAGCGGCGAGTATTTCTACCTTTTCAAGAAGACGGAGCTTCTCCAGCTCGACAGAGCCTCCAAGGCCTTTTCGTACGCCGGGCTACTCACCTGCGGGTACGGGGAACGGCCCTTCTTCAGCCTTCTGGTGTCCGCCGCGATCGTCATACTCTGTGGGTGCCTCTACGTGCTCTTCGGCATCAGCACAGGCGCAGGCACCCTCGTCTTCCATCCCACCTTGGCCCATCCCCTTCCCGAGTGGAGCGTCGTGAGTCAGTGCCTGCATTTCAGCCTGGTCACCTTCTCCACCACGGGATACGGAAACGTCACCCCCGTGGGCTGGAGCATGGGGGTATCGGCAGCCGAGATGGTGATGGGCGTCATCATGGTCGGCGTCTTCGTCTCAACCCTTGTTCGCAAAATGGCGCGCTAGCAAGCAAAGGAGTGTTGAACCATGGGTCTCAAAGTCTTGTTCGTTGACGATACCAAGCTGTTTCGAAGGAACGCTGAACAAGTCCTTCGGGCGGGGGGCTACGAGCCCCTGGTGGCAGGGGATGGCGTCGAAGCCCTGGCCGTGCTCGCCCAGGAACACAGGGAGATTCGGCTCGTGTTCGCGGACTGGAACATGCCCAACATGGATGGCTTCGAACTGCTCGTCCACATCAAGAAGCACCCCGACTATCGGGTCATTCCCGTGGTCATGGTCACCTCCGAGTCGGAGAAGACCCACATCAACAAGGCAATCGAGGCCGGCGCTGCGGACTACCTTGTGAAACCCTGCGCCAACGACGACCTGCTCGCCAAGGCACGCAGGATCCTTGGAGGCTAGGGGGGGTGCATTTCACGCCGCAACCCTTGAAGACTCGATTTGAACTATCCACACCTGGATGGGCCGCCGAGGCCTGAATTCATGGAAATGCCCTTCGGGTCGAAGCATGGGACAGGGGTTGTCATGAGCAAGTACGGCCTGGGAGAGGACGATCCGCTGATCCAGGAATTCCTGCAGGAGTCGCGGGAGCATCTCGCCACCATCGAATCGGACCTCCTGGCCATCGAAGAGGCCGGACCCAACCAGGACGACAAGCTGGTGAACAAGGTCTTCAGGGCTGCCCACTCCATCAAGGGGGGAGCGGCCTTCTGTGAACTCAACACCCTGATGGAGCTGGCGCACCACAGCGAGAACATCCTGCAGATGATCCGAGCCCACGAGCTGGTGCCCACCCCCGAGATCGTGAACGTGCTGCTGGCCTCCTTCGACCGCCTGCGGGAGATGATCAATGACCCCGCCCGGGACCAGAGCCGGGATATCAGCGACCTTGTGAAGGCCCTCACGGGCCTCATCCCACCTTCACCTGAAGCGGCTGCCCAGACCACCGAGACGCTCTCACCGCCTGAGGAGGCCTCCCCGGCGGCACCTCCTCCCCCCAGCGAAGGGGCTCCCGTACAGGCCCCACCACCTGCGGAACCCGCCCATGGGAGACCCGATCCTACCCCGGGAACCGTTCCCCTGCCTGCGCCAGCACCCACCCCCCGCCCGACCGCACCCCCCAGCCCTTCGCCTTCTACCAGTGAAAACGCGGAAACGACCCTGCGGGTGAACCTCCCGGG
>CAZPUI010000020.1:0-18619 GCA_964589695.1 uncultured Solibacteraceae bacterium
CTTCGAGCACGCCAATATCCTGCCCGTGCGTGGCTTCGAAGGCGTCCGCTACGTGGAGCTGCCCATCAACCAGGTTGGCCCCGTGCCCGCCATCCTCCAGCACCTGTTCCCCAGCTGGGACTTCCTGAAGGGTGCCACCCTGAAGGTCGCCGTGGCCCATGGCACCGCCAATGCCAAGAAGGTCATGGAGGACATCAAGAAGGGCGGCCAGTTCAGCCAGTGCCACTTCATCGAGTTCATGGGCTGCCCCGGCGGATGCATCGGGGGCGGCGGTCAGCCGATCCCCACTACGCCGGAAATCCGCACCGCCCGCGCCAAGGCCATCTACGCCGAGGATGCGGATTACGTGATCCGGAAGTCCCATGAGAACCCTGATGTGCTGAAGATCTACGAGGATTTCTTCCCCGAAGGTCCCTGCTCCCACAAGAGCCACGACCTGCTCCACACGCACTACACCCCCCGGGGCAAGTACATCGAATAGGCCTAGGCATTCCGGCTTCGCCGGAATTCCTAGCATTGGGGGCCGCGTTCGCGGCCCCTGGTTTGTACTGGGGGGATCGAAGGTTATGCTTTTCGGAACCTGCGTTGGGGAAACTGCCATGCCTGAGTCCCATCCTGTCCTGCACTTCCTGCATTCGCCGCTGATCCCCCACGAGGAGGCGCGATTCCCGGCGGAGGAGCAGGCCATCCTGGACACCATCAACCGGAAGGTGGCGGCGGCTCCCTCCTTGGGCGAGCTGATGGACTTCCTCTTCGACACCATCGGCGAGCTCTATTCCTGCGACCGCATCGGGCTCTGCTTCATCGAGGACGATGGCCGCCGGGTCACCGCCCACTGGACCCGAGCGCTGTACGAGCCGATCTACCTGAAGAAGGGCTATTCCGAGGACATTAGCGAAAGCAGCCTGCGCACGGTGCTGGAGAGCGGTTCTCCCCGGATCATCTACGACCTGGAAGCCTACCTGGAGGACCACCCCCGAAGCTTCTCCTCCAGCCTGCTGGTGAAGGAAGGGGTGCGCAGCAGCATGACCTGCGTCCTTTCCCTGGAGGACCGCCCCTTCGGGCTCATGTTCCTGAGCTCGCGGGTCCCCCACAGCTACACGCCCTACCATGTGCGCCTGTGGCGGGCCATTGCGGAACGGCTTTCCCAGGCCGTGGAGAAGGCCTGGCGCATCGAGCAGCTCACCTTGGCCAACCAGGCCTATACCGAAATGCTGGGGTTCGTGAGCCACGAGCTGAAGAACCCCGTGGCCAGCATGATCACGGACGCCCGGGTGCTGGCCCAGGGCTACCTTGGCGCTATGGATCCCGCCCATGTGGCCAAGCTGGAAAAACTGATCAAGAAGGGTGAGTATCTCTTGGATTTGGTGCGCGAATACCTGGACCTCGCCCGCATGGAGGGGGGCAACCTGCACCTTGCACCCCAGACCGTACGCCTGGTGGAGGAGATCGTGGAGCCCTCCATCGAGATCGTCCTGGCCCAACTTCAGGAAAAGGGGCAGCGGTTGGAGCGGGACTTTGTCGTCACCTCGGGCACCGTGACCTGCGATCCCAACCTCCTGAAGATCGTGGTGGTGAACCTGGTGGGCAACGCCAGCAAATACGGCAACCCAGACGGACTCATCAAGGTCCGGGTGCACCAGGGAGAGGACCGCTTCCAGGTGGCTGTGTACAACGAGGGGCCTGGTTTCCCCTCCGAGGAGCGGGGCCGCCTCTTCCGCAAGTTCAGCCGCCTCCAGACCCCCGAACTCAGGACGCGCAAGGGAACAGGCGTGGGCCTCTACACGGCCTGGCGCATCATCCGGCTCCACGGCGGCCGCATCGACGCCGAGAGCGACCACGGGCAGTCGGCCGAGTTCAGCCTGGAGATCCCCCAGCCCCTCCCGGCCCAGGGGTGAACCGCCTGGGCGCGCATGAAGGAAGGAACCGCCTCGGGTCTCGCCCCTGCGGCCCGCGTCACATCCGGTAGCCCACCCGAAGGAAGACCTCACGGCTGGGTCCAGGGAGGGGTGCATGGTCCCCGCGGTATGGCTGGGCAAAGCGCTGGGCGGTGTCCAGCACATTGGACAGTCCCAGTCCGAAACTGATCCGATCCTCCCCCCCTGCATAGCGCAGGTTAAGGTCCACCAGCGTCTCCCCGGACAGCCGGGTGAGTCCGGTCTCCGTCTCGGTCTCCAGGGCCGTGAAGGCGTGCTTGGGGGCCAGCCGGACCAGGTTGACTGAAAGCGTCCATTGGGGCGCCATCCGCCACAGCCCCGTGAGGGTGAACTTGGAGGGGGGGATCCCCAGGGCCTGGTTGGGATGTCCAGGCACGGCATAGAGGTCCACCGTGGAATCCTTCACCTGGGCCCATGCGTAGCTGGCATTCAGGCTCCCAAGGCTGCCGGTCCACTGCAGGGTGGCCTCCACCCCGCGGCTGCCCATCCGACCTGAATTGAGATAGGTGTCATTCTCACCATCATTGGCGTAGATGATGGGCGTCCGGATCAGGTTGTCGAAGAGGTTGATCGTGGCATACAGCCCCGGGCCCAGACTGGCCCCGACTTCCGCCTCATAGGTGGTGGTGGTTTCGGGCTTGATCGCCCGGTTCAGTTCCAGGGGCTGCAGGGAGGGTGCCCTGAAGGCCCGAGCAGCCAGCAGCTTCACATGCATGAGGGTCCAGGCCTTGGTGTAGGCCACCCGGGGGCTGAAGCTGGAACCAAGCTGGTTGTGCCGATCGAAACGGGCTCCCAGCACCAGGTTGCCCGCCTCGGTGATCCAGAGTCCCTGGGCGAAGGCCGCCTGGTTCGTGAAACTCGAGGGGGCCACCGTCGGATCCAGTCCCATGAAATCCGCCGAGGCGTGGTCCCGGGTGGCTTCCGCACCCCCCAGCATATTGAACGTTGGGCTGAAATCGTGGCTGTAGATGGCCCCTAGGACATTGCGTTCGGCATAACGGTTGACGATGAAGCCCACCGTTTCGTCCCCCACCACGGCCCAGGGACGCTGGCGTTTGTGGGAGAGGTAGGCCGTGACCTGCCCCTTCTCCCCCAGGGACCGTTCGTACTGGAGGCGGTGGCCATAGGTGTTGAAGTCGATGGGCACGGCGTAGGGCAGGGCTTCCACGTAGTGGTCCCTTTCCATCAGGCGATGCTGTTCCAGCACCCCGCGGTAGCTCAGCCCCTTGTAGGTCAGTCCAAGGTTGAGGTGCGAGTTCCGAATGTCGCTTTGGCCGTCCATGCTGTAGGCGGAACCCAGCACATCGGTGTAGATCCGATCGCTCCGCTGCGCCCGCCCGAGGAAGAAGCTGGCACTGTAGCTGAAATCTCCGTAGGCCTTCCCCATGGCCAGGGAGAGGTTGGTGCGCCCCTTCCCGTTCACCATGCGCCCGGAGGTCAGGCTGGCGGTGGGACCGTCCAGCTGGGCACCTCGGCGCGTGCGGATGCTGATCACACCCAGTTCCGCATAGCCCCCATAGATGGCGCTCCCGGGCCCACGGATGACCTCGATGGCATCGATTTCCTCCACGGGCAGATGGCCGCCGAACCACAGGTTGCCGAAGAGCCCATCCACCATCTCGATGCCATCCAGCAGCAGCAGGACCTTGCCCTCGTGGGCCCAGGCTCCTCGCATGGAGAGACCCACCACACCTTCGTTGTCCACACCGAAATCCAAGCCGGGGACCGTGCGCAGGACCTCCAGCAGATCCCTTGCCCCCAGAGCCTGGATGTCCTCCCGGGTGAGCAGGGAGACGATTCCCGGGGTCTCGCGCACGGTCAGCGGCTTCATGGCCGCGGACTGGAAAGGGCGTGCCACGGAGGTGTTCATCTTGAGGATGTCCTGGAGCGCCCGCTCCGTGGCATCCGTCGCCTGGGCCAGGAGCCCCTGCCCTGCTGCCAGCAGCAACCCCCAACGCACCAGACCGACAGCCTTCATGGAGCCCCCACCCGAGTCACGCCCCTCGGTGATCGGTGGAAAGGGCGGTGGTCTTTAATCCCTGAGGGCTTCGATCTCCGCGAGCAGCTCCTGCACATCGTTCTTCTCGTGCAGGCGCTGCCGGAACCTGGCCCCTCCTGGAATACCTTTGGTGAAGAGGGCCCCCAACTTCTTCACTTTGTGAAGCGCCTCCCGCTCCTCCAGCAGTTCCAGCAGCAGGTGGAAGAATTCCAAGGTCGCATCCACCCGCATCCGCGGGGTGACCTCCAATCCAGGCTCCAGGATCTGGCGAAAGAGGAAGGGGTTGTACATGGCCCCCCGACCGATCATGACGCCATGGCAGTTGGTCTCTCGCACCATCCGGAAGGCATCCTCCGCCACCTGGACATCGCCATTCCCGAGGATTGGGAAGCTCTGACCGGCGTCCACCGCCCGGGCGATGAGGCTCCAGTCCGCGGTTCCCGAATACTGCTGGGAGCGGGTTCGGGGATGAATGGCCAAGGCCTGGACACCCTGGGCTTCAAACATCCGGAGGAAGTCGAGGTACTCCGCCCTTTCCTTCTGGGAGGCATCCCACCCTGCCCGCATCTTGACCGTCAGGGGCACGGAGAGGGCACGGCGCATGGCCTTCACGCAGGCCTCGGCCAAGCGAAGGTCCCTGAGGAGTGCGGACCCGGCCCCCCCTTTGGTCACATTGCTGGCCGGGCAGCCCATGTTCAGATCGACCATATCGGCCCCCGAAGCCTCCGCCAACCGGGCGGCCTCCGCCAAACGCTCGGGGGAACTTCCGGCGATCTGCACGGCGTAGGGACGCTCGCCCTCGCAGGCCAGCATGGCCTCGGCCTTCCGGGCTTTGCGCACCAGGGCTTCGCTGCTGACCATCTCGGAAACCGTAAGGCCCACCCCCCCGATGCGCCTTATCATGCGCCGGAAGGGCTGGTCCGTGATCTCGTGCATGGGTGCCAGCACCAACGGTGGGTGCACCTGGTGGGGACCGATGTGAAAACCATCCTGAGGGAATGCCATGAGCACCTGCCTCCTCCACGTTACCAAAGGGCGGCCTCAGGGAATTCAGGAGCGGGTGGCGGGCATCGAACTAGAATGGAAACCACCCAGGCGGATCGCCCGCCCTACGAGGAGACTGCATGACCCTTCACATGCTTGGTCCTGGCAAGGACAGCCCCCAGATCGTCAACGCCGTCATCGAGATACCCTATGGCTCGCGCATCAAGTATGAAATTGACCATGTCACCAGCCTGGTGAAGGTGGATCGGGTGCTGTACTCCCCCCTGCACTACCCTGCGGAATACGGCTTCATCCCCCACACCCTTGCCCCCGATGGGGATCCCTGCGACATCCTGGTACTCATCAACGGGAACACCTACCCCGGCGTGGTGGTGGAGGCACGCCCCATCGGCGTGCTTCGCATGACCGATGACAAGGGCTCGGACGACAAGGTCATGAGCGTCGCCCTCCACGATCCCAACTACCACCATGTGAACAACCTGAGTGATCTGGCCCCCCACATGCTTCGGGAAGTGGAGCATTTCTTCCTTACCTACAAGAACCTCGAGTCCAAGGATGTGCACAGTGAAGGTTGGGAAGGCCGGGAAGCCGCAGAAGCGTTCATCGAGCAGTGCATCCGCGCCTTCCGGCACTGATGCATTCCGCACCCCCTGGAGGTAGGTCATGCCCCTGATCTGCTTCGATCTGGACGGCACCCTGGTGGATCCCTTCCCGGCGGTACGCCACTGCATGGACATCCTATGTCAGCAACAGTCGCTGCCACCGGTGCCGGATGAGGTCCTCCGGGCCCACATCGGGCCCGGGGCGCCCCGCCTCATTGCGTCCTTGGGACTTGGACCCGTCAGAAGCGCAGAGGCCCTTCGCACCTACTGGGGGGCCTTCCAGGCGGAGGGTATTCAGCGCCACAGGATCTATGAAGGCGTCCATTTGATGCTCAACCACCTCCGCCACCAGGGACACCACCTGGCGATCCTGACGGCCAAGCCCACCACCCTTGCGCGTCAAGTGGCTCACCACTTCGATGTACTGCTGCTGTTCGACCACATTCTGGGCACGGACCTGGAAGGCCCGCCGCAAACCAAGGAAGCCCTGCTCCAGAGCCTTGCGGCCCAGGGCGAAGGACTTCAGGGCGGCTGCCTGGTGGGTGACCGAGGCACGGACATGGAGGCCGCACGTGCCTTCAACCTTCTGCCCCTGGGGGTAGCCTACGGTTATGGTTCCCCGGAAGAACTGATCAAAGGGGGCGCCGCCAGGGTCTTTCCAGGGGTTCGGGATCTGGAATGCTGGTTCCGGGAACAGTTCCCCGAACCTGAGATCGTCGACAGCTTCAGCCACTCGGAGTAGCCCATGCGCACCCTCGGCGTCCTTCTCCTTCTGGGACTCCTGGCAGTCACCACCGCCTGTCGGCCACCGCATTTCCTGTCGGGCCTGGAGGCCCAAACCATCAGGGAGGAGGGCGTTCCCCCTCCCCCCAAGGTGGTTCCGGGAGTGGATTCCGCAGGCACGACTCTGGTGGAGCGGTGGGACGAGCCTGCTGCCAGCCTGCGAATGGCCGCGTCCAGGGCTGGAGTGGTCCTGGACGCGGCCACGGGCCGATGGCTCGCCGGCGTGGGTCATGGTGCAATCCTGGACGCAAACGCCTTCCTGGGATCCCCTACCGGCGTCAGCGAAGAGGCCTGGATGGCCGGAGCCCCCCTGGTTGGACTTCAGGCCACCTTCCACATCACCCGCTTTCCAGACCTGCTGCTCAAGGCCCTTCGCAGGGAACTGGCTTCGGGGGCAGCCTGCGTGGTGAGCCTCCGTCCCAAGGTGCAGGGCAGCCAGGTCAAGGGTGGGCCCCTCCGCCTGACCACCCTGCATCTGCCGATCCTCGGCTATGAAGGCAACCATTTCATCACCCGCCTCACCACAGGGAAAAACCTGATCCTGAGCGATCAGGAGTTGATCGATGCCCTTCAAGCGCGCTGGGTGAATCTGGGATATGGCTGGTCCTATGGATTCACGAGCCTGCGCCCAGGACCCAAGAACCCGGACCTCCGCCCCCTCTTCCGCGCCCTCGGGCACCTGAGCCAGGGTGAAGTCATCCTCCGGCCCCCCGTCCTTGGATCAGGGGCTGAAGCCTTGCAGATGCTGTCCTCCATCGTGGCCAAGGCCGATCCCCCCATGGGCCCCGAAGCCTGGCAGGTCCTGGGAACGGTCATCACGCAACTGGAGGCGTCCCGACGCGTGGCCGTGGGAAACCTCACCCGCCGCATTACCGCCGCGGATGAAAACGCGAAAAAGGAAGCCCAGGCATCCCTTGATGCCGCGGTGAAGCAGCTCCGCATGGCCGCGGACAACTACCAGCGCATTCTCACGGACTACGCGGGCATGGAATCCAGCGTGGAACTCATGTGGGGCGCCATGGGCCTCCTTCGGGATGCCGCGCAGCGGGAGGCCGAAGCAGGGAAGCTGCTCGTCAAACTTGGGGAGGGTCCGGAAGTCCTGACCTTCGAGTCCCGCTGAGGGTGGGCTTCACGGGGCCATTTTTGAGTTGCCAGAACCCCACAGGAGCGGAAAACTGGCAGGAGTACGATTTTTAGGCTCAGACCTTTTGTTTCTTGTGATTCCCAAAGGAGTTGCCTCGTGACCAAGTCACCTTCCGCCCCCCGTGTTGCTGCACTCATCGGTCCCTACACTTCCGGCAAGACCACGCTGCTGGAAAGCATGCTGTTCCTGGACAAACACATCCCGCGCAAAGGCCTGGTGAAGGATGGCAACACCGTCGGGGATGCATCCACGGAAGCCCGCGCCCGCCAAATGAGCGTGGAGACTTCCGTCGTCAGCACCTCCTACCTCAATGAGACTTGGACCTTCCTGGATTGCCCTGGCTCCGTGGAGTTCATGCAGGAAACCCTGAACACCATCAGCGTGGTGGATGCAGCCGTGGTCGTCGTGGAGGCGGATCCCAACCGGGCCCAAATGGCCTGGACCACCCTGAAGCACCTCCAGGACCGGAAGATCCCCCACGCCATTTTCATCAACAAGATCGATACCCTCCAGAACCTGGGCGCCATCCAGGAGGCCATTGCCGCCCTGCGCAACATGAGCGAAAAACGGCTGGTGGTGCGCCAGTTGCCCATCATCGAAGGTCCCACCGTGACGGGGATCGTGGACCTGGCCTTGGACAAGGCCTTCAAGTTCCATGCGGGACACCTGGACGAAGCCATCGCCATCCCGGGCGACCTGGCGGACGAAGTCAGCCTGGCCCGTCAGGAGATGCTGGACGCCATCGGCGACCTGGACGACACCTTCATGGAGAAGCTCCTGGAAGAGCAGATCCCAACCCAGGCAGAGATCCACGATGTCCTCATCAAGGGTTTCCAGAACTGCGAGATCGTGCCAGTACTCATCGGCAGCGCCGCCACGGACGCGGGCGTGAAGCGGGTCCTCAAGCTGCTCCGGCATGAAGCCCCCGAACCCACCGCCACCGCAGCCCGTCTGGCCATTCCCACCCAGGGCAACGACGTGCTGGCCCAGGTCTTCAAGACCGTTCACGCCCAGCACATCGGCAAACAGAGCTTCTCCCGTATCTGGCGCGGGGAGCTGACCGATGGCTCCAACCTCAACGGCACCCGCATCAGCGGCATGCTGAAATTCTTCGGGGGCAAGCACGACAAGATCACCAAGGGCGTCCTGGGCGAAGTGGTGGCCCTCTCCCGCATGGATCCCATCAAGACGGGTGACACCCTGGCCATGACCGCAGTGGAGCCGCTCCAGTGGGTGCAGAGTCTCCAGCCCGTGGTGGGCTTCAGCGTGAAAGCCTCCAAGAGCGGCGACGAAGTTAAGCTTTCCACCGCCCTCGCGAAGCTCACGGAAGAGGATCCGTCCTATGGCGTGGAACAGAACCATGACACTAATGAGCGTGTGCTCTGGGGCCAGGGGGAAATCCACCTGAAGATCGCCCTGGACAAGCTCAAGGGCAAGTTCAACGTGGAAGTGACGGCGGAGCGCCCCCAGGTCCCCTTCAAGGAGACCATCCGCAAGCCCTGCGAAGTTCACGGTCGCCACAAGCGCCAGACCGGCGGCCATGGCCAGTTCGGCGATGTGCACTTCCGCATCAAGCCCCTGGAGCGCGGCGAAGGCATCAAGTTCACGGAAGAGATCGTGGGTGGTGTGGTGCCCCGCAACTTCATTCCCGCGGTGGAAGACGGTGTCATCGACTACTGCAAGCAGGGCCCCCTGGGCTTCCCGGTGGTGGACCTTTCCGTATGCCTCTTCTTTGGGTCCTACCATGCGGTGGATTCCTCGGAAATGGCCTTCAAGACTGCCGCCCGCATCGGCATGCAGGAAGGGTTGCCCAAGTGCAATCCCGTGCTCCTCGAACCCATCGTGGAACTGCAGATCAGCGTTCCCAGCGAGCATACCTCCAAGGCCCAGCGCATGATCACGGGCCATCGCGCGGGACAGATCCTGGGCTTCGATGGCAAGGAAGGCTGGAGCGGCTGGGATGTGGTGAATGCCTACCTGCCCCAGAGCGAAATGAACGATGTCATCGTTGAACTCCGCTCCCAGACCATGGGCGTGGGCTTCTTCAACTGGAAGTTCCATCACTTGCAGGAACTGGAAGGCCGGGATGCCGACAAGATCGTGGAGGCCCGCAAGAAGGCCCTGGAGGCCTGAGCCCCACGCGTTTCCTGGACGAGGGGCGGCCCAGGCCGCCCCTTCCTCGTGGAAGGACCCTCATGCGCATGGAATGCATCGCCATCGGGACCGAGCTCCTGACCACCTCACGCATGGACACCAACAGCGTCTGGCTGGCCGAAAGGCTGGCGGCCTTCGGGCTGGGCTTTCAGCGAAAAACCGCCGTGGGGGACGACCGGGAAGCCCTGAGGGGCCTGTTCACGGAGGCCCTCCAGCGATCGGATTGGATCATTTGCACAGGCGGTCTCGGTCCCACCTTCGATGACTTCACCAAGGACGTCTGGGCGGAGGTCCTGGGCGATGAATTGGTGGAAAACGAAGAGGCCCGACGGGATCTCCTGGCCTTCTTCGACGCCCGCAAACGGAAACCGGCCAGCACCAACTTCCAGCAGATCCTGCTCCCGAAAGGCGGAACCATGCTGAGGAACCCCGTGGGCACGGCTCCCGGCGTGCTCTGGCAGGATCCCGTGGGCTGGCCGGGTCGCACCATCGTCCTTCTCCCGGGCGTACCCCGGGAAATGCGTTCCATGTGGGAGCACCAGATCGAACCTCTCCTGGAGGGCCTGGGGCGCCCGCAGAGGCACACCCTACGTTTAGTGGTGGGCATGGTGCCGGAGAGCACCCTGGACGAACGCACCCAGGGGCTCCGGAAGGACCATGGGCACCTGGACTGGACCATCCTTTCTTCCTACACCCATCTGGAACTGCTCGCGCGCAGCGGGGATGCCTGCGCCCTCGAAGCCGCGAGGCAGGATGCCGTCGCCCTACTGGGGGAGGACTTGGTGTGCACGGGGACAGGCACCATCGAATCCACGGTGCTGGACCTCCTGCGCCAGCGGGGAGAGACCCTGGCCGTGGCCGAAAGTGCCACGGGAGGCTCCCTGGCCTCCCGACTGACCGCCCTTCCCGGCGCCTCCCAGGCCTTCCTGGGGGGGTGGATCGTGTACACCCGCACCGCCAAGATGGCCCTTGCTGGATTGTCCGGAGCCTTCCTGGACCTCCATGGCCCCGTCTCCGTTGCCACCACCCGAGCCCTGGCCGAGGCCGTTCAGGCGCGCATGGAGAGCACCTGGGGACTGGCCGTCACCGGGAATGCAGGGCCCTCCCAGGACGCAGGGAGCGCCGCGCCCGTGGGCACGGTCCACATCGCCCTAACGGGCCCAGGGGGAACCCGCGACCACTTCTTCCTGATGCCCGGCCACCGCCAGGATGTCCAGGCAAGGGCCGCCAGTTGGGGGTTGGACTTGCTGAGGCGTCGGGTCACGCGTACATGAGAAGGCCCCACACGGAGGTGGGGCCTTGCACAAAACCCACGCGTTAGAACTTCAACCGCAACGAGAACTGTACCTCCCGCGTATCTCGGTCAGGCACGTTGATGAATCCGAAGTCGGCGATGGGACCGGTGCTGGTGGTGGCGTAGGTGAGGTTGCTGTATTGATTGGCCCAGTTGAAGACATTGAAGATGTCCACATTGGCCTCGAGGGAGAATCGATCAGAGAACTTGAAGGGACGGGTGAAGCGCATGTCGAATTTGCGCATGCTGGGCTGGCGGTAGCCGTTGCGGCCCGCCAGGCCCACAGACAGATCATTCTGCGTGAGGCCATCGGTATTCAGGTCCCGGGTGTCATAGGCACTGTACGGGCGGCCGGTGGCATAGGTGAGGTAGACGGAGCCCTTGATGCCAAAGTACACCGGGAAATAGCCCGCAAAGACACCCCGGAGCTTACGGTCATTGTCGCTGGGAGCCACGAGCGCAAGCGGATCTGCGGGATTGGACGTGTTACTGATGGACCCCGAGGTGGTGCGTTCATTGGAGTTGTTGTCCTCGGCGCGGGCGAAGGTCACGTTGGCGGTGAACCCTATCCCCGAATCCGAGAAGCGCTTGGCCTCAAGCACCAGGGCCTTGTAGCTGCCTTCTCCATTGTTGATGCTGAGGTTGACATTCCCGAAGGCGCTGAGATCCAGCCTGCGCCCGCGCACGATGGCGAAATTGGGGCGACCGGTGGTCGAAAAGCTATTCAGGCGGGACGGGTAGCCATCGTTATAGAAGCCATTGGGGTCAGAGGTTCCATCCGCCAGCTTCTGACGCAAGTTGATGTTGGTGAAATACTGAAGGTTCTTGAATTGGGCATAGGCGACCCGAGCACCCACCACGAGGCCGCTCCAGACCTGGCTCATATCCTGCTCGAACCCAAGGCTGACACGGCGAGCCTGGGGCAGCTTGTTCTCGGGATCCCAGACCTGTCCCACCATGGTTCCAGCGGCGAAGGTGCTGGACATGGTCTGAGGGTCAACCTTCATCAAACGGTTGTTCTGAATGCGCTGGGAGGCCGAGAGAATGCCCGTTTGGAACAACGCACGGGTTGAAGGGGTAACATTTACAAAGTAGTTCTTCACACCGTTGCCGTTCCCTAACATGGTGTTGGAAACGATCAAGGCCGGGTTATTGCTACTGAAAAAGCCAAATCCACCCCGGAGCACGGTCCGCCCATTGCCAAAGAGGTCCAAGGTGAAGGCAAAGCGAGGATCGGTACTGCTGGTCGGAGCGGCCCGGTCGAGGCCCGCCAAGGCCGGGTTGGGGCTGGGATTGTCATCGTAGCGCTCGCGGGTGTGGCGCAGGCCGAGGAGCAGGTTCAAGCGACGATCCAATAAACCCGCATACTGAGCCTGGGCATAGGCAGCCCAAAGGCGGTTGTTGAACTCGATGCGTCCATCCGTGGCGCTGACCCCTTGCTGGTAGTTGATGGAACCGAAATCGCTGGTCAAATTCCCGGCGGCACCCATGGCCCACTGGGCAGCCCCCTTGTAGGTACTGAAGGACCATTGACCGTTCTGCCGACGGAAGAAGGTGTTGATGTAGCCGAAGGTCTGAAGATCAACACCGGCCTTGAAAGTCCAGTCTTCCTTCACCACCGTGAGGTTATCGATGAACTGGGTGGTGAACTCGTCCATGCCATTGGGTAGGAATTCGTTCTGGCCAGCCTTGAAGCCACCCACAGAGATCTCTGACGAGGCGGTGGTATTGGGATAACGGGGACGGCGCTCAGAGGCAATCTGCAGGCGAGCCTCGTTAAAAATGGTGCTGGAAAGCGTCGAGTTCAGTTCAAAGACCCATGAAAGACTCCGGTTCTCCTCAAGGCCATTGTTGGTTTCCCCCGCCGTCAGGGTTGAGGTCCCCGTGGTGGTACCGTTCTCGGACTTCCAATTCTGGCTGTTGAGACGAAGGGTGGCCCGATGATCGGGGTTGATGGTCCAATCCAGCCGCCCCAGCAACACGGTATTGCTGCGGGTGTTCTGGTACCCCCGCCCATTCTCCTGGGCGAAGGTCCGACCGTCGTTGCCCACCACCAAGGTATTGCCCAGTCTCGTGAGGAAGGTGTCCAAATCCGCGGCGGTGTTGCCACTGAGGGCGCTCACCGGGAACAGGGAGACGTAGTCCTCCTTGTACCGGAAGGTTTCGACTCCAAGGAAAAAGTGGAGTTTATCCTTGATGATGGGTCCGCCAAAGTTGAAGTTCATGTTGGCTTGGGAGAATTTCTTGGTGCGAACGCTATCAAGATTCACGTTGTTTTTCGGGTCGTAGGGGACGGTTCGAATCTTGGCGACCAGACTCTCGGGCCTGATCTGGTAAAGCGCGCTTCCGCCAAAGGTATTGGTCCCTGTCTTGGACACAGCATTGATAACGGCCCCAGCGGCGTTGCCGTATTGGGCATCGTAGGCGTTGGTAATGACCTGAAGCTCTTTGATCGTGTCCGCGCCAAAGGCGAAGGGGATGCGGGTGGAACCGCGTTGCTCACCGAAGAAGCTCGAATTGAAACTGGCTCCATCAATGGTCAGATTGTTCTGGATGCCTCGGGCACCGTCCATCGAGACGCGATTATCGAAGCTGTCCGTAGCACCCGGTGTGAGCAGGGCGAGGTCTGTGAAATTCCGCCCATTGATGGGAATGGATTCCACCATCTTTTGGCTCACGGCAGTCACCGTGCTCACCTGCATGGTGTCCACCATGGCCGCCGAAGCTGTGACCTCCACGGTGGTGCCGGCATCCGCTGCGTCCAGCGTGAAGTTCTGGAAGGTGTTTTGCCCCAGGCTCACCCGCACATTGGAGTCCTTCACCGTTCGCAACCCAACAGCGGAAGCGGTGATCTCGTAGATACCCACGGGAAGGTATGGAAATGAATACGCGCCATTGGCATCGGCGGTCACAGTCTTGGAGAGACCCGTCTCGAGGTTACGCAGGCTGAGGGTGGCTGAGTGAACCGGAGCTCCATTCTTGGCCTTGACGATGCCCCGCACCGCCCCCGAGGTCTGGCTCGATTGGGCATGGGCAGCAATGCTGCAGGCCAGGGCCGTGAAGAGGAGGGAGGTCAGGGGGCGTCGCGACATGGGAGCTCCTTGGAGGGGAAGGAACGGAAGAAGGGGCAATTCTGAATACAGAATGCGCGAACCAGACTAGCATCACACCCGCAGGCTCACACCCAACAAACGCGTGACAACGCCAAGAAATCCATGGAATTTTTCGTCTCAATGAATTCCTATTTTCGCCATTTTCAGTTGAGCTCGGACGGCATCCACGCCAGCTTTCACCCAGGCCAATCCCGGGCTCCAGAAGGACCCATGGTTCATCGAGCCATCCCCTGGGATGGATTAGTTCTGGAAAGGAGGATGGCGTCTAGAGCTGCAGGCGGTCGAGAATCTCGGCCCGATCTCGCCAACCATCTTCCACCTTCACGAAAAGCTCCAGCTTCACGGGGCGCTGCAGCAGCTTCCTCAGCTCCCGTTGCGCGCTGTGACGGATGTCCCGGATCATGTCTCCCTGGGCGCCCAGGAGGATTCTGCGGTGGTTGGAGCGCTCCACCACAATCTGCGCCGCGATGAAGGTCCCTCCGGGTTCGCCATCCTCGGGGTAGTCCTCCTCACCTTCCTCGATCCAGCGCTCAATCACCACCGCTGCCCCATGGGGCACTTCTTCGCGGGTCTTGCGCATGACCTTCTCGCGGATGAACTCGGCGGCCATGGCCCTTTCCGTCTGGTCCGTAAAGGTCTCCCCATCAAAGGCCCAGGGCCCCTCCGGCGCGTTCCGCTCCAGAATCGTCCAGAGGGGATCAAGATTCTTAGCGAACTTTGCACCCACGGGAACGATCTCCTGGAAGGCCAGGAGGTCCTTGTAGGCCACGATGCGCTCCATCAGCCTTCCCTTGCTGACAAGGTCCAACTTGTTGACCACCAGGATCACCGGTTGACGGGCACCCTTCAGACGTCGCGCAAGCCCCCGTTCACCGGCCCCAAGGAAACCTGCTGCGTCCACCACCCACAGAAGCAGGTCCGCCTCCTCCAGGGCGTGGTCCACCTGGGCCATCATCCGCTGATTCATCACATGCTCGGCCTTGTGGACCCCTGGCGTATCAAGGAAGGCCAACTGGACCGGTCCTCGGTTGACGACCCCCAGGATTCTGCCCCGGGTGGTCTGGGGCGTCTGACTCACCGCCGCCAGTTTTTCCCCCACCAAGGCGTTCAGAAGGGTGGATTTCCCGCCATTGGGCAGTCCGATGAGGGCCACGGTGGCAAAGCGCGTTGCGGTCATGTTCAACCTCGATGGATGCCCCGTTCGGCGGACTTGATGAAGTTCACCAGCATGACCACCTCGGCCACCTGACCGTATGTTTGAAGGACCTGATCCAGTGCTTCGGCCAGGGGCAATCCCTTGGCGAACAGCAACCGATGGGCCTTGGCAAGGGCATCGAGGGCTTCCTCCGAGAACCCCTTCCGGCGAAGACCTACGGTGTTCACGCCGTAGCTCTTGGTGTCCCTGGAGCCCACGGTCTTCATGAAGGGCAGCACATCCATGGTGGCCACGGTATAGCCCCCCATGAATGCGTGGTCTCCCACCCGGCAGAACTGGTGGACCCCCGAATAGGCCCCCACCACGCAGCCATGCCCGATGGTGACATGGCCCGCGAGGGTGCACTGGTGGCCCAGCACATTGCCATTGCCAACGAAACAGTCGTGGGCCACGTGGGCCCCCACCTGAAGCAGGTTGTCATCTCCAATGATCGTGATGCCCCCACCCCCTTCGGTCCCCCGGTGCAGGGTGGCGTTCTCGCGGATGGTATTCCGGTGCCCCACCACGAGCTTTGAAGGCTCTCCCCTGAACTTCAGGTCCTGGGGCTCAAGGCCGACGGTGGTGTGGGGGTAGACAACGTTATCGTCCCCAAGTTCTGCATAGTTCCCGATCACGGCATGGCTGAGCAGGCGGGTCCGAGAACCCAGGACGGCCCTGCCCTCCACCAGGCAGAAGGGACCGATCACCACGTCGTCCCCCAACTCGGCCTGGGGACTCACCACGGAACTGGGGTGAATCTGGAGGCTCATCGTGCGGGTTCCTCGTCGAGATCGATCAGCATGGACATGAACTCCGCCTCGGCCACCTTCTGGCCTTCCACGAAAGCCTCGCCCCGCAGCTTGGCGATCTTGCGCTTGAGGCTGATGACCTTGACCTCCATGACGATCTGGTCCCCGGGCACCACGGGTTTACGGAACTTGACCCCGTCAATGGACATGAAATAGATCACCTTCCGGTCGAGGTTGTCGTAGTTCGCCATGATCAAGCACCCACCTGTCTGGGCCATGGCCTCCACGATGAGCACACCCGGGAAGATGGGCTGTTTGGGGAAGTGCCCGAGGAAGATCGGGTCACCCATGCTGACGTTCTTGATTCCGCGTATCCACTGGTTGGGTTCGTGGTCCAGGATGCGATCCACGAGCAGGATCGGATAGCGGTGGGGCAGCAGGTTCATGACACCCTGGATGTCGATGCTGCGTGGGGTTCTTTCTTCGGTCATGGGGCTCTCCAACTCACGATTGTCGCACAGGGTCAGCATCAAGCTGGCCAGACGGTGCAGCGCACCGGCCCGGTACGGATGCTTGCAAAACAGGCCAGGCACTCTTCGCAGCGCAGGATCGTGTCCGGTCTGCCTTGGAGCAGTTTTCGCGGGCTCTCAGGATCGGCAATGATCTGGCGTCCCAGGGCCACCAAATCCGCCTGCATGGATTCAAGGACGCGGTGGGCGCTCCCACCTTCGGCCATGCGCCCCACGGTGATCACAGGGATGGACACTGCCCTTCGGATACATCCCGAGGGTTCCGCATAGATGGCCGGCGTCCACCCATTCCCGCGCACGGAGCTGGTCATGAGGTAGGCACCGCTTGGGTCCTTGAGGGGCACCCCCTGGGCGATCCCGGAGAGGTCCAGCGCATCCGCCCCGGCGCTTTCAACCATCCTGGCCACACCGATGCATGCCTCCAGATCCAGTCCTCCGCGCATGTGCTCCGCCGCATGCATCCGCACCAGCAGGGGATAGTCCTGTCCCACCTCGGCACGAACGGCGCGGATCACCTCCACCAGGAGCCTGGCCCTTCCCTCGGGGGAGCCTCCATAGCCATCCCCACGGGTGTTGACGAGGGGCATGAGGAATTGGGAGAGAAGGTAGCCGTGGGCAGCATGGATTTCCACACCATCGAAGCCTGCCGCCCTGGCCCGACGGGCCCCCTCAACGAAGGACTGCACGATGG
The DNA here is from genome assembly GCA_964589695.1 of uncultured Solibacteraceae bacterium. Taxonomy (GTDB): domain Bacteria; phylum Acidobacteriota; class Holophagae; order Holophagales; family Holophagaceae; genus CAZPUI01. The sequence continues at coordinate 17,197 of CAZPUI010000020.1, forward strand.
CTGGTAGCTCAGAGGCATCCAGGGATCGCGGGCTGGGACCCGGCAGCATCCGGACTTCGGAAGGACCGACCCTGGTGGTCGCCTCGGGAACGACATGGGACCGTGCCCCGCCATGGACCAATTGAAGGACGACTGGAATCCCCGCTGCATGCACGGCCCGGGTGATGCGTGTCAGTCCCTCAAGATGGTCGTCCGACCAGATACCCAACTGGCGGGGCATCAGGATCCCTTCGGGCGCCACCGCCGCACATTCCACAATCACCAGCCCCACACCCCCGGCTGCCCGTTCCCCGTACCAGGCCACGTGGGCGTCCGTCGCGCAATGGTCCTCGGCCATGGCGGTCACCATGGGCGCCATCACCAGCCGGTTGGACAGCCTGAGGCCGTTGATCTCGATGGGATCCGTCAGTTTTGCCATGGGTCTCGCCCTTTCAAGGATTCCAAGCCCGCCACAATTCAGTGGTCAAGGCCGTCAAGGTGCTGACGGGCGTGAGCCCCACGCCCTTGATGTCCCGGTCTGCAGCGGCAGCCAGCTTCAACAGGCGCGCCGCCCCCCCCGAACCTAGCCGTCGTGCCACCGGAAGGTAGGTCCTCCCCAGGAGAAATCGCTGGTTCGGGGGGAGTTGGATCACCTGGGCCAGTTCCGCCTCCTGACTGAGCCCCCCCTCCAAGGCCTGGGCCAGCGCCAGGACCCGACCGGCATCACGAATGGCCTGGGAAACCAAGGTGATGGGAGCCCCCGAAGGATCATCCTCCAGCGCCTGTCGCAGGCATTTAAGGGCCTGGAGCAGGGGTCCCTTCTGCCATCCCTCGGACCAGGCGAAGGCCCTCTGCTCGTTCATTCGGAAGGTCACTGCGTCCACCACGGGCACGGAGATGATCCGGCGCTCGCTCACCAAGTCCAGGACTTCCATCACCCGTTTCAGCACACCAGGGTTGCCCCCAAGCCGCTCATAGAGGAGGCCTGGAACATCTCGCTCGAGGGTGAGCCCAAAGGCCTGGGCCTCCTGCTCCAGAAAGGCCACAGCATCCTCCCGTTCCAGCGCCCCGATGCGAAGCACGGCCCCTTGCTTGACCCAGTCGCTGAAAGGCTTGGCCGAGAGGACTTTTCCCGCAGCGGCGCTCAAAGGAACACGGGATACAAGCAGCAGGGCCGTATTATCCAGCGGGCTCCCCAGGCGCGCCTTGATCGCCCCAGGCACTTCCTTGGCCTTGTCGAGGAGGTTCTCGGCCTCAGGCACAACCACCACGCGCTTCACGCCCATGGGGGCCGTTTCCATCAGGGCGTTCTGCACCTCGGCCCAGGGGCAGCCTTCTGCACAGACCGTCAGACAGAAATCCGACCACTCGGGGTCCACCCGGTGTGCCTTCCATAGGGTCATGGCCTCACGGCGGCCCTCGCTGTCGTCCCCATGCAGCAAGG
>CAZPUI010000021.1:0-18417 GCA_964589695.1 uncultured Solibacteraceae bacterium
GGGGGTGTCTTCCGTTCCTGGGGCTTGGGTACCCTCGGGCTGGGGGGGGGCGGGGGCGCCCAGGGGCCCCCCTGGCAGGGAGGGGTGGGGGCGGCTTGGCAGCGGGGCGGGAGGCCAGGCTCCGACCCACAGAGGGTGCGCTGGGTACCGGTGGTGAGGGTCTGGAACCGGGCAGGCTGGAGGCTCGAAAATGCTCCGGGCCTACCAGGAATCCTGCTGAGTCAAGGAAGGGCGACCCAGGGCCCCCTGTCGGTGGGGTCCACGTTGCTGGTGTGCCAAGGCTTCCAGGCACCGGGCCAGGGCAAGGGGATGGGTGCATGGCCGGGGATCCATGGGGCCTGGACCCATGGCGCATGGCGGGCGGAGGGCCACTTGCTGGCAAGCCCCAGCGCCTCCCTGGGAGGCCTCGGGCTTTTGAAACTGGGGTGGAGTACTTCCTTTGGGCGCGGTCTGCGCGTGGAACTCACCGGGTCCCTCACCCTTGCGAGTCCGGAGAACATGGAATGGCGGTTGGGGGAAGGGAATCGTTCCAGGAGGCGCTTGGGAAGCGAAACCAACCTGAGGATCGTGGGAATCCTCCCCCTGTCCCACCGCTGGGCCCTGGTGGGGGCCCTGCAGGGGTACCGCGGACCTTCGGATGTTCGGCCCGGGTCCCCGAACCTGGAGGCCCAAGGAAACGCATGCTTGGTGGGATGCTTATGGATCCTTCCGAGCTCATTCTGAAAAGGAGATCCCATGCCTCGCGGTCGACCGACGAAGTCCCAGGCCAAGGACCTTCCTGCCGCCATCCGCGAGGCAGCCTTGAGACGCTTCGCCCGTCAGGGCTTCCACGGCACCACCCTGCCGGAGATCGCCCAGGGGGCAGGGGTTGCCATCGGGACCATCTACAACCACTTCCCCAGCAAGGAAGCGCTGGCCAACACCCTCTTCCAGGAACTGGGCCGGACGGCCCACGCGCAGCTCTGGGAGAATTTCCCCTGGGAGGAAGGGCTTCCGGAGCAGTTCGGGTGCTTCTGGCGTCGGCTCCTGGCCCTGGGCACCGAGCACCATGAGCGATGGCTTTTCCTGGATGCCACCCGTCACGGGGATCTTCTGGACGAGGCCAGTCGCGCCGTGGCGGAGGCCTTTCGGGCTCCGGCCCTGCGGATACTCGCCCTGGGGCAGGCCACGGGGCGGTTCAAACCCTTGGCGCCGAGCCTGGCAGCGGCCCTCGTCTTTGGCATGGCGCACCACCTCTTCCTCGCCTTGGACGCCGGCCGCCTCCTTCCTTGTGAGGATCTGGTGAAGGCCAGCGGGCAATGCTGCTGGGATGCCCTGGCCCAGCATGGCGCATGAGCCACCTGCGCCGGGTGCTTCTTGAGCCCCCTGTGTGCTTCCCTGTCGGCCCACGCGGGCGGATGCCCACCCTTGGTCGGTTTGCAGGGGCCATGACCCTGACCCTGGTGCCCACCCTGATGGTCTTCGGTGTCCTCCGGACCTGGCTGGTGAGGGAGGGTGGCCTGCCCCCGGTCCTGGCCCGGGCCTACCCCCTCCGGAGTCCGGGGCGCGGGACGCTCCTGGCCTACGGCCTCCTGGTGCTGGTCCACCTGTGGGCCTCGTTCCGGATCCTGGAGTCCCGCCTGCCCGGGCGGGCCCTGGCCAAGGGACTCCGTTTCGGGGGCATGCTGGCGGCGATCTGGGCCTGGGGCTTCCTGGAGCTGCCGCTCTGCTTCGGGGCGTCCCTGGAAGCCAAGGTCCTCAGTGCCCTGCGGGATGGGATGACCCTCCTGGTGTTCGGTCTGCTCCTGGGCCGGTGGTGGGGCACGTCCACGCCCACGGGCCCTTCCCCGGCCTGGTCCTCCTTGCCCATCCTGGCGCTGGCCTTCAGTCTTGGGCATGCCCTTCAGTATTTTCTGGTCTTCCCGAGGCTGGACCCCGTGGGCGGCTGGGGTCTGCTATGGACACTCTGGGTGGCGGGTCTTGGAACCCTGTTTGCCCTGGCCTGGGTCCTCCTCGCGCCCCGGGGGGGAACAGGCCGCACCCAGGGGCTTTCCTTCCTCCTCACGGTGGGGCTCAACTGGATGTTGTACAACGGGTTCTACGGACTCTTCCTGGAGCTTCCCTGGGTGGATGTGGGGATTCGCGGGGGACTTCCCTTGGTGTGCATGGTGGGGGTGGCCCTTGGGGGCGTGCACCGGGATCGGGGACGCATTCCATAAAATGAATGCATATGCAAAATATGCCACGATAAACCACGAAAAATGGCTTGACGGTGCATCAGAATCCTGAAAATATGCAGAAGGAGTCGATGCATGCCTGCCCTTCTGCCCACCTATCCTCCCTTTCCCTTTGTCCTGGTGCGGGGCGAGGGGGATCGTGTGCAGGATGCGGCCGGACAGCCTTGGGTGGATCTCTACGGCGGCCATTGCGTGTGCGCCACGGGGCATTCCCATCCCAAGGTGGTGGCGGCCCTGGCGGCCCAGGCCCAGGATCTGATCTTCTACTCCACGGCGGGGGACCTTCCCATCCGGACGGCGGCGGCCGAGGCGCTGGTGGCCTTCGTGTCCCAGGGACTCCCGGAGCCCATGGCCTCGGTGTTCTTCTGCAATTCCGGGGCGGAGGCCAACGAGAATGCCCTGAAGGTCGCCAGCCTCCTCACGGGGCGGTCCCGCTTTGCCGCCTTCACTGGGGGGTGGCACGGGCGATCCACCCTGGCCCTTTCCGTTACGGATGATCCCAAGCTGAGGCCCGCGGTGCAGGCCTTCCTGGCGCCCGTGGACTTCCTGCCCTTCGGGGACTTGGATGCCCTGGAGGCCTTCGATTTCGGCCCGGTGGCCGCCCTCATCGTGGAACCCATCCAGAGCATGGCGGGCATTCGCACGACTTCCCCGGAGTTCTTCGCCCGGCTGCGGGCCCGGACCCGGGAAGCCGGCTGCATGCTCATTTTCGACGAGGTGCAGACGGGCATGGGGCGCCTCGGCACCCCCACGGCGGCGGCCTTCTATGGGCTGACCCCGGACCTCCTCACCCAGGCCAAGGGGTTGGCCAGCGGCGTGCCCATGGGGGCGCTGCTCATGACCTCGTCCGTGGCGGACCGGCTCAAGCAGGGGGACCTGGGCAGCACCTTTGGCGGTGGGCCCCTGGCCTGCGCCGCCCTGCTGGCCACCCTGGAGGTGATCCAGGACGAAGGTTTGATGGCCCGGGCGACCCAGGCCAAGGCGCGGATCGAAGCCGGTCTCCAGGGGACCGTGGTGTCCAAGGTGCAAGGGGAGGGACTGCTGCTGGGCCTGAGGGTGCCCGGCGGCTGCACCCGCCTGAAGGCGCACCTGATGGATCACCGCATCCTCGTGGGAGGCAGTGGGGATCCCGAGGTCCTGCGCCTCATGCCCCCCCTGAACCTCAGCGACGAGGCCATCGACGCCCTGCTGAACGCGGTGAGAGGGTTTCAGGGTTAGGAAAAAAGGGTTCAACACGGAGAACACGGGTCACACGGAGAAAAGAGCACGGAGAAAAGCTCATTTTCCGAATGACTCTGCCCTTCATCCCCGATCTCAGGTCTCCGTGTTCTCCGTGTTCTCCGTGTTTAAAAAGCTTTTTTGGGAGCCTTCCATGCATCACATCACTGGCATCTCTGATCTTGGGCCCGAGGGTTTGGCCCACATCCTGGCCCAGGCGGCCGCCTGGAAGGCGGGGCCCCATCCCAAGCATCTGGTGGACAAGCTGCTGGGCATGGTCTTTTTCAATCCGAGCCTTCGGACCCGGGCCAGTTTCGAGGCCTGCATGGCCCGGGGCGGGGGCTCCAGCATCGTCCTGGAGGTGGGCAACGGGGTGTGGAAGCTGGAGGACCGGCTGGGGGCCATCATGAATGGGGACCGGGCCGAGCATGTGCGGGAGGCGGTTCCCGTGCTGGCGCGGTACGTGGATGCCCTGGCGGTGCGGACCTTCGCCGGGGGGGCGGACGATGACCTGGACCACGCGGATCCTGTGATGACGGCCTTCCGGGAGTTGTCCACCGTGCCCGTCATCAGCATGGAAAGCGCCCGGGAGCATCCCTGCCAGGGCCTGGCGGACCTGCTTACGGTGAAGGAGACCTTCGGTTCCACCCAGGGCCAGCCCGTGACCCTGGCCTGGGCCCCCCACATCAAAGTCCTGCCCAAGGCGGTGCCCAACAGCTTCCTCCTCACCGCCGCCGCCGCGGGTTGCGAGGTGCGGGTTGCCCATCCCAAAGGATTCGAACTTCATCCCTCAGTCGTTGCACAGGCAGAAAGTTATGCCAAAGAAACCGGAGGAAGTGTGAGCTTCACCCAGGACCTGGACGCCGCCCTCGCCGGCAGTCGGGTGGTCTATGCCAAGGCCTGGGGTCCCGCCACCACCCATGGACTCGGGCCCGAGGCCGTGACCCAGCACCCCGAGTGGATGACCTCTCCCAAGCACTTCAGCCGGACCGCCGCGGACGCCATCTTCCTGCATTGTCTGCCGGTGCGAAGGAATGTTGAAGTGGCCGACGGCGTCCTGGATGGCCCCTGGTGCAAGGTGGTGGACGAGGCCGAGAACCGGTTCCACGTCCAGCGGGCCATGCTCGCCTGGATGCTGGAGTCGGGTGGGTTGGGGTAAAAGCAAAAGAGAATTAACACGGAGGACACGGAGAAAAGAGGCACGGAGAACTGAAGTCGTTCATTGTTTTGGTTTTGGTGTGCACTTTCCTTTTCTTTGTGAATTTGCTTGATTGCCATTAGGAGTATTTGAGCGAAAACACTGCCCCTCTTTTCTCCGTGCTCCCCCTCCGTGACCTCCGTGTTCTCCGTGTTTAATTTCATTTTTTCTCCAATTAGGACTTGATCCCATGCCCATGACCCCCGGTCCTTTTCATGCGCTCCGTCAGGCCGCCCAGTACGTGCGGCGCTTCCGGGGCAAGACGTTCGTCCTGAAGGTGGGCGGCGAGCTCATCGCCGAACCCGCGCCCCGGCGGGCCTTGGCGGCCCAGGCTGCGGCCCTGGCGGCCTTCGGCATCCGCCTGGTGATCGTCCACGGGGGCGGCCCGGAACTGGATGGGCTCTGTGCCCGGCTGGGGCTCGCCCAGGACAAGGTGGCGGGCCGGCGGATCACCCCGCCGGAGGTGCTGGAGGCCGCCAAGATGGCCTTCGGGGCGGCCCAGGTGGACCTGGTGGCGGACCTGGGGGCCGCGGGGCTCCACTGCGTGGGGCTCACCGGGGTGGACAACCTGCTCTTCCGGGCCCACCGGAGGCCGCCGGTGGCGGTGGTGCCCGATGGGGCCGTGGATGCCATCACCGTGGACTACGGACTGGTGGGGGACCTGCACCGGGTGGACACCGGCTTGGTGAACCACCTCCTGGAGGGGGGCTACATCCCCGTCATCGCCTCCCCCAGGGCCGATGGGCAAGGGCGGACTCTCACCCCGAACGCCGACACCCTGGCCAGGGCCCGGGCGGTGGCCCTGGGGGCGGAGAAACTCATGTTCCTGCTGGCGGTGCCCGGCGTCCTGAGGGATCCCGAGCGGCCCGAAACCCTGGTGCCCTTCCTCCCCCCCGAGGAGCTCACGCTGCTGGAAGGGCAGGGCGCCATCACCGCGGGCATGCGCCCCAAGGTCGCCGCCGCCCGGAAGGCCCTGGCGGGGGGCGTGCCGGAGGTGCACCTCCTCAGCGGCCTGAACCCCGATGCCCTCCTGGCGGAGGTCTTCACCAACGAGGGCAGCGGCACCCTGCTGGCCCCCGCCGAACCCCAGCCCGAGGAGGAGGCCCCATGACCCTGGAAGGACTGCTCCAGCTCCTGGTGGGCATCCGCAGCGAAAGCGGCCAGGAGGGCCAGGTGGCGGATGTGCTGGCCTCCCTCTGCGAGGCCTGGGGTTTCGAGGTGCATCGGTCCGGGAACAACCTCTGGTTCGAGGTGGGCCAGGGTGGGCCCCGGCTCCTTCTCTGCAGCCACCTGGACACGGTGAAGCCCTGCGAGGGCTGGGTGACGGACCCCTGGAACCCCCAGTGGCGGGATGGACGGCTGGCGGGCCTGGGGGCCAACGATGCCAAGGGCTGTGTGGCCTCCATGCTCTGGGCGGCCCGGCACCACACGTCCGGCCCGGGGCGGGTCCTCTTCGCCTTCACGGCGGAGGAGGAGACCGGGGGGGCCCAGGGGATCGCCTCCGTGCTGCCCACCTGGGGCCCCTTCGAGGGCGCCCTGGTGGGCGAGCCCACGGGGCTCCATCCCTGCCTCGCCCAGCGGGGCATGCTCATCCTCACCTGCACGGCCCGGGGGGAGAGCGCCCACGTGGCCCACGCCCAGCTGGCGGACAATGCCATTCACCGCGCCTCCCGGGACATCGCGCGGCTGGCGGGGCTCAGCTTCGAACCCCACGACCTGCTGGGCGCCTCCCGCCCCCAGGTGACCCTGGTGGAGGGCGGGCTCTCCCGGAACCAGGTGCCGGACCGGTGCTCCTTTTCCGTGGACATCCGCACCACCCCCAACCTGGACCACCAGGAACTGGGCACCCGGCTGGCGGCGGAACTGGAGAGCGAGGTGGCCGTGCATTCCGCCCGGTACCTTCCCAAGGCCACCCCGGCCTCCTCGGCCATCGCCCAGGCGGCCCTGGCCGCCAGCGGCAAGGGGGCCTTCGTGGGATCCCACACCACCTCGGACTGGGCCTTCCTGGGGGACCTGCCGGCGGTGAAGATCGGTCCCGGGGACACCCACCGCAGCCATCGTCCCAACGAGTACCTCACGGAACTGGAACTGCAGGAGGGGGCGGCCTTCTACGGCCGGGCCATCCAGGCCTTCTTCGCCCGGGCGGAGGTGGGCCATGGCTAGCCAGCTTTGGGCCAAGGACCTGCCCCTGGATGCCCTCCTGCACCGGTTCACCGTGGGGGATGACCCGGTCCGGGACCGGGCCCTGCTGCCCTGGGATGCCCTGGCCAGCGCCGCCCATGCACGGACCCTGGGGAAGGAAGGGCATCTGGGGCCCGAGGATGTCCAATCCCTGGTGGGCGCCCTCCAGGAGCTTCACACCCTGGCCCTGGCCGGCGGCCTCGCGATCCTGCCCGAGCAGGAGGATGGCCACACGGCCCTGGAGGCTGCCCTGGTGGCGCGGTGCGGCGAGGCCGGCAAGCGCATCCACCTGGGCCGGTCCAGGAACGATCAGGTGATCCTGGCCCTGCGGCTTCTGGTGCGGGAGGCCCTGGCGGACCTGGGCCAGGGGGTGCTGGCCTGCGCCCAGGCCTTCCACGCCTTTGCCCAGGCCCACGGGGATGCCCCGCTGCCGGGCTTCACCCACCTGCGGAAGGCCATGCCCAGTTCCTTCGGGCTGTGGGGCGCCGCCTTTGCGGAGGGCCTGCTGGAGGAACTGGAGGCCCTGGAGGCCCTGCTCCAGCGCCTGGATGCCTGTCCCGGCGGCGCCGCCGCGGGGTTCGGCACGCCCCTCTCCTACGACCGGGCCTTCCTGGCCCAGCTCCTGGGCTTCAGCCGGGTCCAGCGCAGCCCCCTGGATGTGATGAACAGCCGGGGACGGCACGAGGGGGCCGTGGCCGCTTGGTTGGCCTCCCTGGCGGGGGTCCTGGAGAAGGCCTTCTGGGACCTCAGCCTCTACACCCTGGAGGACCTGGGCTACCTGCGGCTTCCGGATGCCTTCACCACGGGCTCCAGCATCATGCCCCAGAAGCGGAACCCCGATGGCATCGAGCTGGGTCGGGCCGCCTGCCGGCGCCTGCGGGGCCAGGCCTTCCAGCTCCAGGAGCAGGCCGGTGGTCTGCCCTCCAGCTACCACCGGGATCACCAGCTCCTGAAGGGCCCCCTGCTGGACATGCTCCAGGGTGCTGCAGACCTGCTGGCCATCGTCCCCCGGCTGGTGGGGGGCCTGGAGGTGGATGGGGCCCGGGCCGCCGCCGCCTGCACCGATGATCTTTTCGCCGCCCATGCCGCCACGGCCCTGGCCGCCCAGGGCCTCCCCTTCCGGGATGCCTACCGGGAGGTGGGCGCCCAGGTGCTCTCCGGGACCTTCCACCCCGACCGCAGCACCATGGGCACCCCCACCCCGGATCTGGTGACCCTCCAGGTCGACCTCCTCGGCCATCAGCAGGCCCTGGACGCACGACAAGCCACCTGGCGCAGCTGCTACGCGCGGGTGTGGGAAGGGGGGCTCCCATGAGGTGGATCCCGGGAAGGCCGGATACCAAGACGCAGATGCGGTGCGGCTTCCGGCTGCAACTGAAAAGCAGGTTAAACACGGAGATGCCACGCATGCGTGGCATGAGAACACGGAGATGGACACGGAGAAACAAAGGCAGGTTTCAGTTCTCCGCTTCGTGGCCTCCGGAAATGCGCGGGCAGGCCGGGAAGCCTCGGCCGTGCGGAGCAAAGGCGGAGATCGCGCAGGGTGGGTTCAAAACTTCCACCACCGTGAGGGCTTCTCGACGGGGGGGCGCCAGGCTGCGTGCCTTCCCCCGGTCCTGGCGCCCCCCCGCCGGTCTCGCGCCTTGGGCGCTCGGTGAGCCGCTCCGCGTCTCAGCCCTCCCTCAACCCTGGAACGCCCTTCCCCATCTTGCTGCTCTTCCCCCTTTTCAAATTTCGCGTAGCGAAATTTGAAAACCCCCGCGGAGTATGAACATGAAACACGCACTCCTCGCCTTCAGTGGCGGTCTGGACACGACCTTCTGTGTGCTGTGGCTCCGGGAGCAGGGCTACCGCGTGACCACCGCCACGGTGGACACCGGGGGTTTCTCGGGGGAGGAGCTCCAGCGCATCGCGGGGCTCTCGGCCTCCCTGGGGGCGGAGGGGCATCTGACGGTGGATGCCACGGAGCACCTCTTCCAGCGCTACCTGCGCTTCCTGCTCTTCGGCAATGTGCTCCGGAACGGGGCCTACCCCCTGAGCGTCAGTGCCGAGCGGGTCTGCCAGGCCACGCGGGTGGTGGAGCTGGGGCGGCAGGTGGGGGCCACGGCCCTGGCCCATGGGTCCACGGGCTCGGGCAATGACCAGGTGCGCTTCGACGTGGCCTTCAGTGCGCTGGCGCCGGATCTGGAGCTCCTCACCCCCATCCGCCAGCTGGCCCTTTCCCGGGACCAGGAGATGGACTTCCTGAAGGAAAGGGGGGTGGTGCTGCCGGAGCGGATGCGGACGTATTCGGTGAACGAGGGCCTCTGGGGCGCCAGTGTGGGGGGGGCCGAGACCCACGACCCCTGGCTGGAACTGCCGGAGGCGGCCTATCCCGGGGGGGTGCCCGATCCCACCCTCCCCACCGTGGAGCACATCCTTGCCTTCGAGCAGGGGGTGCCCGTGGCCCTGGACGGGGAAGCGTTGGCCCCCGTGGCCCTGGTCCAGCGGCTCAATGCCCTGGGGCGGTCCTACGGACTGGGGCGGGGCGTGCACCTGGGGGACACCATCCTGGGCATCAAGGGGCGGGTGGGTTTCGAGGCGCCGGGGCCCCACCTCCTCATCGCCGCCCACCGGGAACTGGAAAAGCTGGTGCTCACGGGCAAGCAGCTCTTCTGGAAGGACCACCTGGGCTCGCTCTACGGCGGTCTCCTCCACGAAGGGCAGTTCTTCGATCCCCTGGCCCGGGATCTGGAGGCCTTCCTGGCGTCCAGTCAGACCTGTGTCAGCGGCGAGGTGCGGGTGCGGCTGGCCCCCGGTCGCTTCCAGGTCCTGGGTTCCCGCAGCCCCCATGGCCTGATGAACCGCGGGGTGGCGAGCTACGGCGAAACCTCCAAGGCCTGGACGGGCGAAGAGGCCGCGGGTTTCACCAAGGTGTTCGGTGTGTCCCAGGTGCTGGCCCTGGGTGCCCGGGGAGGCTACGCATGAGGATCCAGGTGGACAAGATCGGATCCGTGACCCGGAACCTGCGGCCCCGGAACGAGGTGACCCTGACGGAAACCGTGGTGGCGGAAACGGGGGCGGTGCTGGCGGGCAGGATCCTGGGGCACAAGAACACTTACAACCAGCTGGAGGACCTCCATGGCCGCATGAACCGGCTCCATGGCGGGGACCTGATCCTGGGGGCCCTGGGGCACCGGAATGCCCTTCAGGGCTACGAAGGGGTGGTGCCCACCTCGGTGCGGGTGGGGGAGCGCATCCACCTGCTGAACCTTGGGGGGGTGCTGGGTCACTGCACCTCCCACAACCCGGATGTGGGCCCCCCCTTCGAGGTGGAGGTCCTGGGCCAGGTCCTCACCTTCCCCGAATTCGGAAGCCGGGTGGGTCGACCGGCCTTCATCCAGCAGGGGGCTCTGCCAGCAGGGCTGGAACTGCCCTCCTGTCCCGTGGTGTACATCGCGGGCACCTGCATGAACGCCGGGAAGACTGCGGCGGCCTGCAAGCTGGTGCGGCGCTTCAAGGAGGCCGGCCTCCGGGTGGGCGGGGCCAAGCTCACGGGGGTCAGCCTCATGCGGGACACCTTGGACATGAAGGACCATGGGGCGGTGGCGGTGGCGGACTTCACGGATGCGGGGGTGGTCACCACGAACGCCAGCACGGCCGTGGGCGCAGCCCGGGCGGTGTTTGCGGCCCTGGGACGGCAGAATGTGGATGTCATCGTGGCGGAGACCGGGGACGGGATCCTGGGGGAGTACGGGGTCCAGGCCATCCTGGGGGATGCCGAACTGCGGGGCCTGGGGGCCGCCTTCCTGCTCTGCGCCCACGATCCCGTGGGCGTGGTGGGGGGGGTGGAGGAACTGCGCCACAGCTACGGGATCGAGGTGGATGTGGTGACGGGGCCCGCCACGGACAACGGCGTGGGCGTGCGTTTCGTGGAGCGGGCCACGGGCAAGGCCGGCATCAATGCCCGGAACGCCCCCAAGGCCCTGGCCGAGCATGTGCTGGCCAAGGTGGAACAGTACCGATCCAGGTGAGACCTGAGACGCGCAGGTACGGCAATCCTGCATTTCTCATCACCAGCTTCTGAAATTCCCACGAATAACGGAATTTCATTGGCATGGCAACATCAACCTTTTCAAGAATTTAAACACGGAGAACACGGAGTGCACGGAGAAGGGCACGGAGACATCAAGTCGTGCGCCCGAGAATCCTCGGCTCGGCGGCATAGGGCGCATTTACGTGGTAAGCGAGCCCTGTGTGCTTCCCGGCTCCGCCCCTGCGGTCACCAGGCCAGGAAGCCGGAACCCTCAAACCATGGTTTCTTGCTCCGTGCTTTTCTCCGTGTTCTCATGCCACGCATGCGTGGCATCTCCGTGTTTAACCAGTTTTTAATCTTGAAAACAAAAATGTTACCTTAACGCTTGAGCTCGATTCTGCTGTTGAGAACACGAGGATGTTGACCCATCCAGGACTTCATGTACGGGATCACCCATGACCTCTTCCCCCACGGTTTCCCTTCACTCGCCCTCTTCAGATAGCTTCGATGCCGTGATCCTGGGGGCTGCGGGCTATGGGGGGGGCGAGCTGCTGCGCTACCTCCTGGACCACCCCAGGGCCGCGTCGGTCCAGGCCGTGAGCCAATCCCACGGGGGCAAACCCCTGGCCTCGGCCCACCCCGGTCTGGAGGGGTTCCTGGAGGGCACCTTTGCCTCGGCGCCGGACTGGGGGGCCTTGGCCGCCTCCCCCCGGCCCGTGGTCTTCTCGGCCCAGCCCCATGGCGAGCTGGCCAAGCAGTACCGCGAGCTGGAGGCCCACCTCCCGCCCCGCACAACCCTGGTGGACCTCTCCGGGGACTTCCGTCTGGAGGACGACGCCACCTTTGCCCAGGCCTATGGAGGCCCCCATCCCTGCCCCGAGCGGCTGGGTGACTTCGTCTATGGGGTGCCGGAAGTCCTGGGGCGAAGCCTGGAGGGTTGTGGGCGTCTGGCCAACCCGGGCTGTTTCGCCACGGCGCTGAACCTGGCCCTCCTGCCCCTGGCGGGACTGGACCTGGGCTTCGTGGCCCTCACCGGGGCCACGGGTTCCTCGGGGAGCGGCGCCAAGGCCCAGGAAGGCACCCACCATCCCAGTCGGGCCCTGGATTTCCGGGCCTACAAGGTGCTGGAACACCAGCACGAGGCGGAGGTCCGGGGACTCCTGGCCCGGCAGGGCTGGCCTGGGGCCCGCTTCGCCTTCGTGCCCCAGTCGGCGCCCCTGGTCCGCGGCATCTTCCTCACGGCCCTCTTCGAGCTGCCCCAGGGCATCGACCTGCCCGAACGGTACCGGGCCTTCTACCAGGGTGCCCCCTTCGTGCGCCTGGTGAAGGGCTCTCCCCGGGTGATGGCCGTGGCGGGCACCAACCAGGCCCAGGTCTCGGTGCCGGTCCGCGGGAGGTCCGCGGCGGTGCCCGTGGCCTTGGACAACCTGGGGAAGGGCATGGCGGGTCAGGCGCTCCAGAACCTCAACCTGGCGTTGGGCTATCCGGAAACCGCGGGCCTGGACCGACCGGGTCGCTGGATCGGCTGAGGGGCTGTCATCCTGGGACATCCACTTTTCAGGATGCACCATGGCGGATGTTCCTCCCTTCGTCGAGAAGTTCCTTGCCCTGCTGGGACTCTCCACCACCCAGATCAAGTGGCGCTACCTGCGCATGAAGGACCGTGTGCAGACGAGGGCCAAGATCCTGGCCCAACCCAAGGCCCGGCACAAGTTCTGCCGCCGCTGCGGCCTCCTGGCCACCGCCGAGGCCAGCACCTGCCCCCAGTGTCTCGCCAGGCTCCCTTCGTACCTGGGTTCCAAGGTCTACCGGGCCATGGCCTTCACCCACCTCAACGCCGTCTCCCTGGTCTTCCTGGGGCTCCTGAGCCTGGTCTTCTGCATCATGCTGGGGCTCACGGAATTCCGCGCCCTGCTCACCCCCACGGGGGAGGACCTGGCCGTCTTCGGGGCCTTCTCCACCCAGCTGGCCCAGGAGGGTGCCGGGTGGCGGGTGCTCACCATGGGCCTCCTGCACATTGGGATCCTGCACCTGGTCTTCAACCTGGGGGCCCTGTCCCAGACGCTGCCAGCCTTCGAGGAGGAGATCGGCGGCTGGCCCACCCTGGTGCTGCTGACCCTCACCCAGGTGGGTGCCGTGGGCATGCATGTGTTGGTGCACCATCCCGCGACCCTCACCGCCGGGGCCTCGGGCATGGCCTTTGGGGTGATCGGCTTCGGCGTGGCCTATTTCCATCGTCTGCGAAGGGTTGAACCCCGCAATTTCTTCCTCAAGTGGTGCGCCTACGGCCTGATCTTTGGCCTCCTCATGCGGGCCAACAATTCCGCCCACATGGGGGGCTTGCTCACGGGGTTGCCCCTGGGGTTCCTCGCGGCCGGAATGCGCATCCGGGACCGGTGGATCTGGCGGTGGACAGGGATCCTCTGCCTGGGGGCCTGGCTCTTCTGCCTTGGGTTCCTGGTAAGCCATGTCCTGCAGCACCGGGAGGCCCTGAGGCAAGAGGGCATCGCCCACCTGCTGCCAGAACCTGGGCGGGGAGAACCTTCGGGCCTGGGGTGACCCCCCCCGAGAGCATGCATATGCATGTCGCGGGTGCATTTCTTGGTTGAATGGTTAAGGAACGCTCCGCGTGCGTTCGGGTCGCTTCGGATTCTCCAGGCATGAGGACCCCTCGGCCCGAGAACCGAGGGGCAGCATCGTCGATCCAAGGGACCACCGACTGCCTGAGCGGAGGGCGAGCTGACAGGGGGGTGGAGGGATGCTTGGGACCCCTGCCTGGGGGGTGTTCAAAAACATCCAATATTGGAGCTTTCCATCATTCCCGAGGGACTCCGCAGGTCACCCAGGGATATGGACCGGGCCAAAATATATAAAATAATTAAAATTCTAGAAATAGGAATACAAATTATTAAACTTTCGAAAATCTGAAGGTACGGATATATATCCGAATATTGCATGACAAATCGTGATTCTGGCGCTTTTATCGCCTAATTACAAAAATTAGCCTCGCAACGCGAGGCCTTTGTCCTAATTGATTTTTATGAAGTGGCCCTTCCGGGGGCCAAGGGTTCCTTCGAGGATGACACTCAGGAATCCCCCCGGACCTGCGCGGAAGCTGCCTTCCACGCCCCAGCCAATCCTTGGCGGCCTTCGGCTGCCCACCCCCCCCTTACAGGAGTCCTCCATGCGCACCACCCCCCGAACCTCCCTCCGCTGCGGCACCGTCCTGGCAGGTCTGTCCCTCCTCCTGGCGGCAGGCATGCCCCTGCGGTCCCAGACCGACCCCACCCCCGTTCGCGGATCGAAGGTGGTGGATTACACGGTCAAGGCCGAGAACCAGGCCGATGGATCCATCCTGGTCACCTATGAACTCAAGGCCCAGCCGAAGGTCAGCACCGTCGTCAAGCAGGGACGCGCCTTCAGCCAGTTCGACCTGGGAGGGTTTGTCACGGGGGGCGCCAAGGGTTTCCCCGAAACCCTGAGCAAGCAGGTGAACCTGATGGTGGATCCGAGCCGCGAGTATGCCGTGGACCTGGTGGAGGCCACGTCCAAGGTTTTCGGCCTGGAGCATCCTTACCTGCCCAGCCGCGGCACCATCCTCCGTTCCCAGGACCCCTCCAAGGTGCCCTTTGAAATCAGCCCCGAAAGCCTGAAGGGCGGCACCTTCCCCGCCCAGGTGCTGGAGCACGGTGAGACCTTCTTCATCCGGAACGTGTCCGGCTACCACCTGCGCTTTGCCGTCAACCAGGTGGATGTGCGCAACCAGACGGCACGGCTCTACACCAAGCTCGTGTTCAAGGTCACGCCCCAGGGCTCCAGGGCGGGCTTCAGCTTCGCCAATGCCGCGGACCGCAAGGTGGCCCCCGAGGTCTATGGCGTCGTGAAATCCATGTTCTTGAACGCCCCCGCGACCACCCAGACGGCTGCTGCGGGCACCCGCGCCACCTGGCCCTACGAGGTGGGGGATAAGGGCGAAATCCTTGTGATCTACACCTCCCGGGATGCTGCGGCCATCCAGCCCTACATCGACCACAAGCGCGGCCGTGGGTGGGTGGTGAACACCCAGCAGGTGGCCACGGGCACGAATGTGAAGACCACCATCGCGAATGCCTACGCCGCCAACAAGAACATCCTCTATGTCCAGTTGGTGGGCGACTGGGCGGACCTCAAGTGCGACACCACCACCACGAGCGCGGGCACCACGGAGACTGCGGCCATCGATAACGCCCTGGGTCTGGTGTCCGGCACGGACAAATATTTCGATCTGATCATTGGCCGTTTCAGCGCCGAAAGCGCAGCCCAGGTCACCACCCAGGTGGACAAGGCCATTGCCTATGAGAACGCTGGCGCCACGGCCTGGAAGATGAAGGGCCTGGGCATGGCCTCCAACGAAGGCGCAGGGCAGGGGGATGACGGCGAGTCCGACATCCAGCACGAGAACATCATCAAGACCAACAAGCTGATGGCCAAGGGCTACACCGCCGTGGCCACAGCCTATGACTCCCCCAGCACCGCCCCCCTGTCCGCCTGCACAAGCCCCGTGAATGCGGGCCTGGGCGTCATCAACTACACGGGCCATGGCATCCACTATGGCTGGGCCACCACGGGCATGAACATCACCGCGGTGAACAGCCTCACGAATGGCGCCATGCAGCCCATCATCTTCAGCGTCGCCTGTGTCGTGGGCCAGTACAACACCCAGACCTGCTTCGCCGAGGCTTGGCTGCGCAAGGTCAATGGGGGCGCCGTCGCCGCGGTGATGTCCACCATCTACCAGCCCTGGCTGCCGCCCATGAAGGGCCAGGACTACATGAATGACCTGCTCACGGGCGGTTACAACTACACCGCCAATCCCGGCGATGGCACCAATTCCGACCACGGCAAGTCCACCGTGGGCTCTATTGCCATGAACGCCTTCAACCTCATGCTGGGTGAGTCCCAGGACAGCGATTCCGTCCAGACCACCCAGTCCTGGATCGTCTTCGGGGATGCGGCCCTGGAAGTGGCCCCCAGCACTACCAATCCCACGGCCCCGGTGATCACCACCCAGCCCGCCCCCCAGACCGTGACGGTGGGCCAGACTGCCACCTTCACCGTGGTGGCCTCCGGCACGGCCCCCCTGACCTACAAGTGGATGAAGAACGGTGCCGTCATCTCCGGAGCCACGGCCGCCAGCTACACCACCCCGGCCACCACCACCACGGACAATGGGGCCAACTTCACCGTCACCGTCAGCAACACCGCGGGCAGTGTGACCTCCAACGCCGCCAAGCTCACGGTGAATCCGGCCAGTGCCCTGACCATCTCCACCCAGCCTGCGAACCTGACCGTGAATGCCGGCGCCACCGCCAGCTTCAATGTGGTCGTATCCGGTGGTAAGGCGCCCTACACCTACCAGTGGTACAAGAATGGCGCCGTCGTCACGGGCGCCACCGCCGCCACCTACAGCTTCACGGCCGCTACGGGGGACAACTTGGCCAAGTACAAGGTGGTGGTCAAGGACAGCGCGACCCCCCAGGCCACCCTGACCTCCAGCGAGGCCACCCTGACCGTGAACCCCGTGACGGGCACGGACAAGATCGTGAATGGCGGCTTCGAGAGCGGCACCACCAGCTGGGCCGGCACCACGGGCGTCATTGGCAACTGGAACATCAGCCCCTACTACCAGCCTGCCTTCGAGGGCGTGAACGCCGCCTTCCTGGGGGGCAACGGGAAGACCACCACGGAGACCCTCTATCAGACCGTGAGCCTCCCCAGCACCGCCACCAGTGCCACCCTGAGCTTCTACCTGCACATCGACACCAAGGAGACGGGCACCACGGTCTATGACAAGCTGGCCGTCCAGGTTCGCAATAGCTCCGGCACCGTCCTCAAGACCCTGGCCACCTACAGCAATGCCAATGCGGCGTCGGGTTACCAGGTCCGCACCTTCGATGTAAGCGCCTACAAGGGCCAGACCATCCGGGTGCATTTCAACATGACGGAAGATGCCGCGCTGGCCACCAACTTCCTGGTGGACAAGGTGAGTCTCATTGTGAAGTAGGTTCGAAAGACCTGCGGTCTTTCGAAAGGAGCCTGCCCCGCCTTGGCGGGGCAGGTGGTTAAAACGATTCGATCATCACAGGAGTAGATCATGCGTTTGAATATCAATCGGATGCTGGCGCTGTTGCTGGCGGGCGGGTTGGCGGCCTTTGCCCAGGTGGCGCCCCGGGGCACTCAGGTGAAGGAGTCCCCCTACGATCTGCGGGGGCTCACCATCGATCCTGGGCCCAATGAACCTGCGGCCCGCCTGGATCCGGCCATGGCCGCCATGGCCTTGGCACCCACCCGCGCGCTGCCCGTGGCGCCGCGGATGATCGCGGAATGGGAACCGGTGCAGGCCGCGGTGATCCGCTATCCCTTGGGCATCTCCGTGGATGCGGTCAAGACCATCGCCTCGGAGCTCAAGACCTACGTGCTCTGCGCCTCCTCCAGCCAGAACGCCGCCTCCACGGCCTTCCGGAACGGTGGTGTCAACATGGCCAACATCAGCTTCATCACCGCCACCACGGACACCTACTGGACCCGCGACTACGGTGCCTGGTGGATCACCGCCGAGGAGGGTGGCAAGCGCGTGGTGCGCATGGTGGACGTGGTCTACCGACCCAACGGTGAGCGTCCCAACGATGACCGGGTGCCCGCGGTGATGGCCAGTTCCCTGGGGCTCGGGACCTACTACAACCTGAGCTTCGTGTGCCAGGGCGGCAATGTCATGACGGATTCCATGAAAGTCGGTGCCTCCACGGACCGCCTCCAGGACGAGAATCCGGGTACCGGCCTTAGCACCCTCCAGCAGATGGGCAGGGACACCCTGGGATTCAATCCCTACTACGTGATGGTGGATCCTGGGTATCCGAAGGACTACATCAAGCACATCGATTGCTGGGCCAAGTTCATCTCCCCGACCAAGGTGCTGGTGAAGCGGGTGCCCTCCTCCGACAGCTACTACGGGAATTACGAGGCCGCCGCCAGCGCCTGGGCGAACCGCACCAATGCCGCAGGCCAGAAGTACCAGGTGATCCGCATCGATGGCACCATCGACTCGCCCTACGTGAACCACGTGATCCTCAACAACCGCGTGCTGGTTCCCATCATGGTGAGCGAGACCAATGCCACGGATGCCGCGGCCCTGAACCAGATCCGGGCGGCCTATGGCAGTGGCTACCGGGTCATCGGGGTGAAGGCGTCCTCCAGCAACCCATGGCTGGGGACGGATTCCATCCACTGCCGTGTGAACAGCGTGCCGGCCTTCTCGGGCCTCTTCGACCAGACCGCCACGGCCCTCGCCTTCACGGGCCAGCCCCAGAGCCAGACCGTGACCCTGGGGGCTTCCGTTACCTTCACCGTGGGTGTCACCGGCGGGGTGGCGCCCTACTCCTACCAGTGGCAGAAGAACGGCCAGCCCATTGCGGGTTCCACCTCAGCAAGCTACACCTATGCCCCTCCCGCCCCGGACAGCGCTTCCACCTTCGCGGTGGTGTGCAAAGACGGGGCACCTCCCCCGGCCACCCTGACCGTCCTTCGGCCGGTTGAAGTGACGGCGCAGCCCG